>NZ_JAQMTI010000003.1:0-13389 GCF_028329225.1 Sphaerospermopsis kisseleviana CS-549
ACTGGGGACTGGGGACTGGGGACTGGGTAATCATTTTATTTTTCCAAATTACCAATTACCAATTACCAATCACCTATCACCAATCACCAATCACCAATCACCAATCACCTATCACCAATATCTAACGATAGTTTGTAAACTGCAAAGCTACAGGAAAATCTTCTTGTTTGACTCGTTGAATAACAGCTTGTAAGTCATCTTTGGCTTTAGCTGTAACCCGCACAGCATCACCTTGAATTGAGGCTTGCACCTTTTTAAATTCATCACGAATCAATTTAGAGATTTGTTTGGCTATGTCTTGACTGATGCCTTTTTTGAGGTTGATTTCTTGCCGCAAGCGGTTGCCGCTGGCAGATTCAACTTTACCAAAATCAAAGATTTTTTGAGAGAGGTTACGTTTGGCTGCTTTTTCCCGCAGTATGCCATGTACAGCCTCTAAAGTCATATCGCTGTCAGTGTTAATAGTAATGCTGTTTTCGCCTAACTCGACAGTTGTTTGTGTGTCTTTGAGATCGTAACGGCTTTTGATGTCTCGTATAACTTGATCAACAGCGTTAACTAATTCTTGACGGTCAAAGTCGCTGACAATATCAAAAGAAAAACTAGAAGCCATAAAAAAATTGAATGTGAAATGTTTTATTTGGTAATTGGTAATTGGTGATTGGTGATTGGTAATTGGTAATTGGTAATTGGTAACTAATGATTTACTGTCACCTGTCACCTGTCACCTGTCACCTATCACCTATCCTGAAACTTTCATGATACTCAAATAGAAGAGAGTGGCAGAACTAAAAGAGCCAATACCAAACATGAGCGATCGCAAAATGGGGATATTGGCAATATAAAAAATAGAGTATAGTAACCGAGCGGGGATAAAGGCGATCGCTGCCATTGCTGCTAAAGGAGTATTCACCCCACAGACATAAGCCATTAGAGATGCAGCACTGAAAATCATGAATGCCTCAAAAGAATTTTGATGCGCCCAGGTAGCTCTTTGGGCATAAGGAGGCAATTGATCAAACATGGCACGAGGGGCAGATAAATCAAAACCAACCTGCGCCCGACCGTAAGCTACGAATAAAAACGGTACATAAATGAGAACTGCGGCGGCAGCAATAGAGTACAAAAAAATAGCAGGTATAGGTAGTTGCAATAGGGACATTAACCTAATAAATACTGGTACTGGTAGTAGTTTTTAGTGAGCGCAAAGGAATACTGAGTAATTTAGATAAAACATTACCCAGTACCCACTGGTAATTACCCATCTCTATCATTAGCGGTGTGGAGACTGCGTTTCACTTTAATCAAAGTAGAACAGTGTCACCACTTTTCTTTGTTCTTCTGCTTCTCCACAGGTTTGTAGCAGGGTGCGACTGTCGTGGAAAGCAAAGCAGATGAGTTGCTGACAACGGGAGACAATCTCCTTGTTGCACAGGTAGCTGGCCTCAGCTAAAGACAGATTATCATTACTGGGATTTTCGACTAGATGCATGACCTGCTCTAGTTGTTGGCGTGATTCGTAAGGTTGACGTTCCAGGCTTTGGGGTAGGATGACCGTCAATAAGTTCGGGTCAGCCCGTGTTGCGCCCTTGATGGCAGCGGAATTAGTACCTGTAGCACCGGAAGTAATGATGCGATTGCCCGATAAAACTAGGGCATAAGTCATCATTTCAATGAGATTTTGATGAGTAATTGGCACATGACGGGAACCCAACAAGGCGATTCGTTTAGAACCTGTTTGCTGGATGGTCGCCAGTTCCTGCGCTAATGTATCAAGGTTGATAAGTTCTGTTGACTGGCTCAAAGATGGAGGTGATCAGATTAAACAACCTAGATATTCTATCAAACAGCGTGTAGGTAAGAAGCCAACTAGAGTTACAGATTTCTCTGTTTTCTTGATTATTTTGTTAAGTAACAAAAGATTTTGTTGATGGCAGTGCTTTAACAAAATAGGTAGTTGGAAAAAATTACTGTTCACTGTCAGGCTTTGGAAACAGGCAATGGTAGGATTTACGCTGGTGAAACTGGTAATTTGGGTCAATAATCCGACTAAGATAAAGCGGCTGCTGGTTTGACTCCTAGTTGAGATAAGAAACGGTTAATGTCAAAATGTTCGGACATTAATTGGCTAATGCACTCTACTTTGAGAGGTTCGTGGACACGAACTTGTCCGAAAGTGCGGTCAACAATTTCCACTGTGGTTAAGGTATCGAGGTCAACAGATAAAATCGGTATTTCTAATTCTTCGGCGCGATTGAGAATAAAGGCGGGAGGGGGTAGTTGTCCGGTGAGGATTAGGCATTGGGTAGAAGTTTCTAAAGCGGCTTGTTGAATTTCCACGCGATCGCCTCCTGTGACTACTGCTTTGTTACGGCGTTTGCGGAAATATTTAACGGCGGCGTTAACATTCATCGCCCCAATGGCCAAACTTTCCACTAATAAATCTAGGCGATCGCTGCGACAGAGAACTTCAGCCTGTAATTGTTTTACCAGTTCTCCCACGCTGACGCTACGGAGCAAGTCACTTTTTGGCAACATTGCTAATACAGGAATGCCTTGCTCTTCCAAAAATGGACGTAAGAGATTATGACCTGCTTCTAATTGTTCGGTGGGAACTTCATTAATGACAACACCAACTAGGCGATCGCCTATCAATTTCTTGGCAGATAACAACGCCTCTACCGAAAGCAGGGATTTATAACGATGTACCAATAGCACACCCCCATCTAAAACTTCAGCCACTTCCAGTAAGGATAAGCCAAATAAATTACCTTCTGGTAAATTACCTGGTCCTTCCAACAGCATCAAATCACCCCGTGGTATTTGTAAATAATGCTGTGCCAGTGACTGCTGATAATCAGCTTTGTCTTCACCACGTAACCGTTTTTGGACACTGACTTCATTTAAAGCAAGTAAGGTGGGTGCAACACGATTTTCCGGCAGTTTCAAGCTATGAGAAATAAACTGCACATCTTCTTCCACTAAGCTACCATCGGCGGTCTGTACACAATTACCCAATGGTTTACCGTAAGCTATATCCAATCCTTTTTGCTTTAGCTGATGAGACAAACCCAAAACAGTTGCGGATTTACCACTGTAAGTCTCTACTGATCCAATCAGCAAATATTTAACAGATGTTGGCACGCCATGCACTCCTAATTTCAAACGTCCGTTGAACCCAGCTAGGTGTTTCCTAATTTTAGCTGAAGCAACAGAAATCGTTGATTTTGGTGATTGGTGATTGGTGATTGGGGACTGGGGACACTTCGACAAGCTCAGTGCATCGCTGGGGATTGGGGACTGGGGAAGAAAATTTTAGATTTTAGATTTTAGATTTTAGATTTTAGATTTTAGATTTTAGATTGGAGATCACAAAAACAATCCAAAATGATCTCACAAAGCGACAGGTTAAGTCGGTCGGGGTTTAGCATTTTTAAATACCTAATTGTGGGCTTTCTGCTGTAAAAACTGTAAACTTTAAACAAATAGTGGTTTTTTACTTAAATTAAACTATGCCAGCGAATTCCTGGCCGGAAAACGACGCTTACAACGGAAATTCTGATCCTCTTAACTCCCTGCTGTCTGACCTTTCAACAGAGGAGGAGTTAACGGAAGGGATCAAGACTGTTTATTCTTCATCCCGCTTTCAAGGACGTAGACCCAAAGCTGTCCTCATGTTAACTGTGGTTTGGGGTGGAACTATTGCTTTACATTTGGTTTCCTGGGGTTCTATTTTTATTCTTGGACTGACGGCAATTTTAAGCATTCATGCGTTCAGGATTATTTTTGCTAGACCCCGCCACCATCATAAGGAAATACAGGGAGATTTACCCCGTGTTTCTGTGTTGGTAGCTGCAAAAAATGAAGAAGCGGTCATAGGCAGATTGGTTAAGAATCTTTGTAGTTTAGAATATGCTAATGGTGAATATGAAGTCTGGATTATTGATGATCATAGTACGGACAAAACACCACAGTTATTAGCAGAACTACAGGAAGAATACAAGCAACTCAAAGTTTTCAGGCGTTCTGCTGATGCTATTGGCGGTAAGTCTGGGGCTTTGAATCAGGTATTACCTATGACTAAGGGTGATATTATTGCCGTGTTTGATGCTGATGCCCAAGTTAACCCAGATTTATTGTTACAGGTTGTTCCTGTGTTCCAAAGAGAACAGGTGGGGGCGGTGCAGGTGCGAAAGGCGATCGCCAACGCTAAGGAAAATTTTTGGACTAAGGGACAAATGGCGGAAATGGCTGTTGATACTTGGTTTCAACAACAAAGAACCGCTATTGGTGGACTGGGTGAACTGCGAGGAAATGGTCAGTTTGTCCGCCGTCAAGCTTTGGATAGCTGTGGTGGTTGGAATGAGGAGACTATTACCGATGATTTAGATTTGACTATCCGCTTGAATTTGGATAAGTGGGATATTGAATGTATGTTCTATCCCCCAGTTCAGGAAGAAGGTGTGATAACTGCGATCGCCCTTTGGCATCAACGTAACAGATGGGCTGAAGGTGGTTATCAGCGTTATTTAGATTACTGGGATTTGATCCTCAAAAACCGCATGGGAACGCGGAAAACTGTGGATTTACTGATTTTTCTGCTGATTATGTATATTTTACCTACAGCAGCAGTACCAGATTTATTAATGTCTGTGATTCGCCATCGTCCACCTATATTAGCCTCTGTTACTGGTTTGTCGGTAACGATGTCTTTTGTGGGGATGTTTGCTGGGTTACAGCGCACACGCCAAGATCAGAAAACATCTAATTATTTGGTGTTACTTCTGCAAACCATTCGCGGCAGTATTTATATGTTACATTGGTTAGTCGTGATGAGTAGCACTACTGCCCGGATGTCGGTTCGTCCCAAGCGTTTGAAGTGGGTGAAAACTGTACATACTGGTGCTGAACATTAAGAAAAGCAAGATAGGTAGGGTGTGTTAGTAACGCACCTTACATTTTTTTACTAATTTTTTTTAACGAACCGCAAAGAACGCAGAGAAATAGGAATTGTTGGTATTATACCTAAATGGCGATCATAGCTGATAAAATTACCAATTTATTCCTATGATAAAATAATGATACTAATTGATTTATTTATTGTCATAATCATTTTTATTTGGGTTGTATAGAGAGTTAGAATAGGATTTATTTCTAGTTTTACTGGTGGTAAACTGGATGAATATATTAATAGATGGGAGATTTATGCACCGGGATCCTATGAAAAGATTAGAAACAGTGATGATGTTTTAAATATTGCTAAAAATACAGGTTTTTCCGAAAGTAAAATTAAAAGAATAAAAGAGCATATATTTTTTCAACAACATCAATTAGATGATAGTATTAGAACATTTGATCCCGATCCTGATATTGCTGATGCTTGGTTGAGATTACAAACAGGAGATTATAATAATGAGGATATAAAGTTATTAGAACATGAATATTTTGAATCTAGGTTTGAAGGAATATTTAAAACAGATTATCGTACTGCCCATAATGCTACCCTGAAATCAGGGAGAACTTGGACTCCTGAATAAATAAAATCAATATTGGGTGAAAATTATAGGAGAGTTTTATGGCTTTTTATGTAATGTTAGTTAAGGTTAATGAAGATGATCAAGGTGTTACTTATAATTTCGGTACTGATCCCGAACATTTAGGGAAAGTTCATCTTGATAAACATAATGGAAAAATTCAAGAAATTGAAGCCATTAATATTGAAAATTATCAGCATATTTTCACCAGAGCAGTGGTTAAATTACGTCAGCATTGGAAAGCAGGTAATTTTCCCGATCATACTTGTTGGGCTTCTTAAAGGTAAGTTTAAGCAATTACTCTAACCATTTGTCATTTGTTGCACTCGCTTGATAATTCTCATCACTGTCTCAGCATTGGGATATTTAATAAGCTGTAATAAATCCAAATTCTGCTGTAAATAGTCAAGTGCTGTTGACTAGGTTTAAGGTTGATTAGATATATTAAAAAATAAAAGAGGCGTTTTAGTCAACGTCTCTTTAAATAATATTCAGTTATTTATTTTCATTTACGACTTGTTGCTTTTGTTTTAAAATCCCAGTAAACAGTAATGATTTCTGGGTTGTTTAGTTCTCCTTTCCAAATAACTCGTAAACCACGCAGTTTATCCATAAATTTTGCATAAATAGTATTTCGCAAATTTTTATCTAGTATGGTAACTCTAATGTCGTTACCATGAAAATCTTTTTCCCCATATAAAAGAGCAATTTTCATCATAGTTTCATTAATTGCTCTTTGCTGTTTACGTCTTTGTGTATGATCAGGATCTTGAAAACTAACTTTCTGTTTTAAACTACCAACTTTATATTTATTTTCATCACTTTGAAATATTTGGTTTAGTTGTTTTTGAGTATTCATAACTTTTTTCCCTTAACTCTTGAATACAGCATAAGGAAATAAACTAGCTACGTACAGTGAAGATAAGAGAAGATATTAAGTTCTTTATCTTCCCTTAACTCCACTTGTCACCCGGTATAGAAAAGACTATACTGATAACAGTTAATAATTAAATCGAGTGTCTACCCATGAATAAACAACGTAAACGCGGTTATTCTATTACCTCCCAAGGTCAAGTTTTAATTGAACAAAAAAGACAGGAAAAAGGTTACACTCGTGAAAAATTAGCAGAAGTAGCAGGAATTAGTATTGATACTCTTAAATCTTTGCAACGTCGAGAAAATAAAGACCAAACAACTATAGAAGCTGTTTCTGTTGCTTTAGAAATTAAACCTACAGATATTGTTGATCCTAATGAGTGGTATCAACAAAGTGAAAATAAAGTTAAAAATGAAAGTAATATTTATTCGGTGAACATTTGCTACAAAATGCTAGAAAAACAACAAGAACAACAAAATAATAGACGCAAAGCATCATTTATGGGATATGAGTTAGATTTTCCACCTGTCCCACTTGGTTTAGTAGAACGAAAACAGCAACAAAGAAGAAATGAAAATGTAGAAAGAGAAGATATTTATAAATTAGAATCAGAGGTAATTACTAAAACCTATCAACATGATGAATTTTTAGAACAGATCATTAATAAAAATGATCACCGTAAAAATAAACATATTGCTATTGTGGGAGAACCAGGAGCAGGTAAAACCACTTTATTAAATGCTATTGCTACATATATTAAAAAAGAAACTCAGGACTTACCAATTTTTATTTCTCTTGGTAGCTTACAAGGAATGACATTAACAGATTATGTAATCAAAAGATGGCTACCTGATGCGGCAAGATTAGTTAATGTTAATGCTGTGATTAATACAGAAGTAGAAGAACAATTTAAAAGCGAATTTTATCAAGGGAAGTTTTGGTTATTGTTAGATGGTGTTGATGAAATGGGAGAATCTTCACCTATACAAGCATTAAATAAAATTGCTCAAGAGTTAACAAACTGGTTAGGACAAGCAAGAGTTATTTTAACTTGTCGGTTAAATGTTTGGGATGCTACTACTAATAATAATATTTTACCTGGGTTTACTACTTTTAAAACTCAAGAATTTACACCTGAAGATGTAGAGAAATTTATTAGAGATTGGTTTGCAAAAGCCAATAAGATTAGTCACGGTGAAAAGTTAATTGCACAATTGCGGGAAGAAGGGAAAGAAAGAATTAGAGAGTTAGTAACTAATCCTTTAAGATTAAGTTTATTATGTCAGATTTTTGATCAAGATGAAAATGGAGAGTTACCAGAAACTAAAGCTCAATTTTATCAGCTTTTCACTCGTTATTTTTATGAATGGAAACCGGAGTTAGTTCCTGATTTAATCACATCTTATGAACTAAGAGAAGAATTACATCGAGCGTTAGGTAATTTAGCTTTAGCGGGAATTAATAGTGATGTGAGATTTAGATTAAAAAGAAGTTTTGCTGTTAAAGCAATGGGTGATGAAAGGTTATTTAATTTAGCTTGTGAGGTTGGTTGGTTAAATCAGGTAGATAGGGATGCTGTGAGTGATGAAGATGTTTATGCTTTTTTTCATCCTAATTTTCAGGAATATTTTGCAGCTTTAGTTATTGATGATTGGCGTTATTTTTTAAATCATGTTGCTGATAATCCAGATCAGGGAGTTTATCGGGTTTTTGAGGCTAAATGGAAGGAAGTAATGTTAATGTGGATTGGAAGAAATGATATCAAAAAAGAAGATAAAGAATCTTTTATGAATACTTTGATAGATTTTCCAGAGAATTGTAATTCTATATGTGGTTATTTTTATTATGAACAACCTGATTTTATAGGAGCTTTATTAATAGTTGAATTTCCTGATTTTAGTCGCAGTTATGAAATAGTTGAAAACTTAGTTGAATACAGTTTTGGCTATTTTGATAGTAATAGTAAAAAATGGGAAAAATTACCTCATTTTATAGCTAAAAAAGCCAGAGAGATTTTAAAACTAACTCATACATCTCATGTTTCTAATGCTATTTTTAATAAGATCAGGATATTGCTAGAAGTGGTGAAAAATGAATATATTAATCAAGAAGAATTTACAGAATTATTTTATGCTATGTTTTGGACTTTAAACAACTTTGATCCTAACCATTATTTTGTAGTTAATATGTTAATTAATTTGATAGAAGAAGGACAGTATTGGTATAATAATGATGATGAAAATCCTAAAACATTTCCTTATGATGAAATTAGAATCAGTCACCCAGCTTTAATTAATAAATTATCAGAAATGCTGGTTAAAAGTTACAATTGTATTGTTAATGAACGTAATAAGGAAAACAATCAAAAACAAATACATAAAAACAATATAATAATTAATTACTGTGATGGTGAGGTCAATCATTCTGACTTTGTTAAAAGTTTTTATCTGAAAGAGGGTAAACCAGTAATATTTAGTAAGATAATATCAACATTAACAAGAATTGCACATAGTAATCAAGATATATTAAGTTTATTTATAAATATCCTAAAACAAGAATGGGAAGATATAAATTTTGATCATGACTTTTGTTTAAAATTGGTCACAAGTATAAATAAATTTGAAGCTAATAAACAAGAGTTAATTAATTTTTTGAATGAAAATTTGACTGATAAAGATCGTTGTTGTTATATTGCAGAATATTTACTCACACTCGAACCAGAAAATAATCTGGCTATAAATATTTTAACTGAATCATTATCAAATATCAATGATGATAAATTAGCTTTAATATTTGCTTCAAAAATAATTAAAATAACCCGACAAAAGGATGAAATAATAAATACCATTGTGCAGTTAATTTATGATAGAACAATATATAAAAGTGAAACAAATAACCGTGTAAATTTGGCTGAATCAATTTTTAAATTATTTCGTCAAGATGCTCGTGAAAAAGCAATCATTTATTTGGCTAAAATAGCATATCAATCTAATAATGTAAGTATTGTGTTAAATGATATTTTTCAAAATAGTCAATATATTTATTTAAGACAAAATGTAGCTTGGCGTATTTTAGAAATTGAACCTACTAATGAGGAAATACTCAATTTTTTACTTGACAGATATAAAAAGGAAAATGATTCAGAATCTCAACTTTTTATAGAAGAAGCATTAATTGATTTTATGAGTAAATATCCAGGAATTATTACCAATTTAATTAAAATTCTGCGTAATTGCCAAGATACTGCTATTAGTAACTTAATTATTTGGCTATTAGGAGAAGTAAAAAATGAAAATTACCAATTAGAAATAGTTACAATATTCCAGCAAATATTAAAAAATACTAATGATAAAAATACAATTTGTTATACTGCAAAAAGTTTGGGGAAAATAGATCCTGGAAATATAGATGCTATTAATACTCTTATTGAATTATTGAATAGCAATGAATCTGATGATATTATTTATTCAGCAATAAGAAATATTGGAACAATTGCTCATCAAAATATAAATGTTATTAATAGATTAATTCATAATATTAATAATACCAATGATGACCATATAAAATTTATAAATATTAAAAGTCTGGGGAAAATTGGTGTTGGAAATTTGAATGCTGTTCAAATCTTAATCAATTTAATGGATAATCCTAAAGAAAGTGAGAATTATTGGTTAATTCGTAAGACTTTAATACAAATTATGAAGGGTAATTTATTTGCAGTAGCAGTATCAGGATTAAAAGATAGATACATAAATAAAGATGAAGAAGATAAGGATATATTACATATTCTCTGGCATTGCGCCCAAAACATGACCTACCCCGAATTTTACCACACTTGGCACGGTAACACACCCACAATTCAAAACCTAGAAAACCAACTTACAGATACCCATTCCCTCCTCACTCAACTCCAACCCACAAACAAAACATATTCCCTTCCCCTCAACCTCAAAACCCTGCAAAACGAAACAGACATCATAGAAATATCTCAAGAAATTTGCAACCAAATTTACTTCACAGCATTTACCGAACCTGAAGAAATTCCCGCAGTAAATAACGCACCTCAACTAAAAAGCAAAATTCCCCAAATCAAAAAACATCTAAAAACCGAAAACCTAGCTTTAATTATCAACAACTGCGAACCAAACGAAACTATCATCAACTTCTGTAATAAACTCACAGATGTATTACATATCGCCTTCATCACAGAACAACCATTAAACCCACCATTAAGAGGTTTTCCCCAACAACAAAACCTACTCAATACTATTCAAAATTGGATTAATGAGATAGAATAAAAAATTGAAAACCCCTACTCAACAACTCATCAAAAAACCAATCCCATCAAATGCAAATTACCCAAAGTCTCCACACCGCCATCCTCGTCACCGACTTAGAACGCTCAGAACACTTTTATGGCACAATATTAGGACTAGCAAAAATTGACCGCACCCTTAAATATCCCGGTGCATGGTATCAACTCGGTAACTATCAAATACATTTAATAGTATCCCCAACCGTCCCCACAGACAACCAAAACGAAAAATGGGGACGTAACCCCCACATTGCATTTTCTGTTGTTGACTTAGAAGCAGCAAAAACAGAATTACAAAATCATAACTACCCATTTCAAGCAAGTGCTTCCGGTCGTCCTGCCCTCTTCACAAAAGACCCCGATAATAACATTATTGAACTTAGTCAACAATAATAGTTGTAGGGGCGAAGCATTCGGAAAATAGCCTGTGAGAAAAATTGATAATTTATCGCCCGAATGCTTCGCCCTTGGAGAAAAATTGATAATTTATCGCCCGAATGCTTCGCCCGTACAGGAGTCAGGAGTCGGAATATTTGCTGATATCAGGAATATATAGATAGGAATTACGCAAAATCTCTCTTATACCCTCTTCCCTTCGTGTCCTTTGCGTCCTTTGTGGTTCGTTTTCCGTGCTTGAATTATCTGTAATTCTCAAAAGATATCTAATTCTACATTTCCCAACAGCACCCCATTAGGTAAAATAAACATCTATTTGCAAAATTGTAGTCCAAAACAAACAGGGGAACTATGGCGCGTCTGGCATTGCTGAGTGTATCTAACAAAACTGGTATAATTGACCTAGCCCGCAGCTTGGTTGAGGAATTTGGCTTTGATATTATCAGCAGTGGGGGAACAGCCAAAACCCTGAAAGATGCGGGAATCCCGGTGACAAAAGTTTCTGATTATACAGGATCACCAGAAATTTTAAGCGGTCGGGTAAAAACTCTCCATCCCCGCATACATGGCGGAATTTTAGCACGGCGCGATTTAGAACAAGATGTCAAAGATTTAGAAAATAACCAAATTCGTCCTATTGATCTCGTCGTCGTTAACCTTTATCCTTTTGAGGAAACCATTGCTAAACCCGGTGTCACCTTAGCAGACGCAGTAGAACAAATTGATATTGGCGGTCCGGCAATGTTACGCGCTTCATCAAAAAACTTTGCCCATTTGACAGTATTATGTGATCCTGATCAATATGATGAGTATTTGCAGGAATTACGCCAAAATGGCTCTGCTTCTTTAGAATTTCGCCAAAAATGCGCTTTAAAAGGATTTTTGCACACCGCAAGTTATGATAACGCCATTGCAGCTTACCTAGCGGGTACGCAAAGCGAAGGTTTACCAGAAACTTACACGGTTTCCGGTACACAAATTCAACCTCTGCGTTATGGAGAAAACCCCCATCAACCCGCAGCATGGTATCAAACGGGAACTAAACCCACTGGTTGGGCAGCAGCAACGAAACTGCAAGGTAAGGAACTCAGTTATAATAATTTGGTAGATTTGGAAGCTGCACGCCGCATTATTGCTGAGTTTACCGCAAGTCCGGCAGCGACAATTATTAAACATACTAACCCATGTGGAACTGCGGAAGCAGAAACCATTTTTGATGCTTATCAAAAAGCCTTTAATGCTGATTCTACATCAGCTTTTGGTGGTATTGTGGCTTTAAACCGGGCTATTGATGCAGCCACAGCGACGGAATTAACGAAGACATTTTTAGAATGCGTGGTTGCACCGGGTTGTGATGAAGAAGCCAAGGAAATTTTAACTAAGAAAGGTAATGTCAGAGTGCTGATTTTACCAGATTTGTTGACTGGACCCAAAGAAACTGTCAGAGCGATCGCTGGTGGTTTCTTGGTGCAAACTGCGGATGATATCGTTGCCGATACCGCTAAATGGCAAGTTGTCACCAAACGTCAACCCACACCGGCTGAGTTAGCAGAATTATTATTTGCTTGGAAAGTTTGTAAACACGTTAAATCTAATGCTATTGTCATCAGCAAAGATAGAACGACTTTAGGAGTAGGTGCGGGACAAATGAACCGGGTAGGTTCGGCAAAAATAGCACTGGAACAAGCGGGAGAAAAAACCCAAGGTGCATTTTTAGCTAGTGATGGTTTCTTCCCCTTTGATGATACCGTGAGAACTGCTGCTGCTGCGGGAATTACTGCTATTGTGCAACCAGGGGGAAGTCTGCGAGATAAAGACTCTATCAAAGCTGCTGATGAACTGGGTTTATTGATGCTTGTAACTGGTGTAAGGCATTTCTTACACTAATTTAGGTGATTGGTGATTGGGAAATAATTAATCCTGTAAAATCGGTACGTATTTTGTGATGGAAAATAATAAACATTCCCAGTCACCAGTCACCAGTCCCCAGTCCCCAGTCCCCAGTCCCCAGTCACCAGTCACCAGTCCCCAGTCACCAGTCCCCAGTCCCTAACATTAGTGCAGTTGTAAAAGTGGCACTCAATAGATCCGTTTTTTGATCGGTACAGTTAACATGATTTTTGTGTGTGAGCAAGTCCTAAGTTGACAATTTCATAGACAAAACTATACTTATATTGACAAAAATCAATATATTTTTAGGAAAAAATCAACTACTTGATATATAATACGGTGATATCAAGTATTGAATTGAGACTATTGCCGACGCG
>NZ_JAQMTI010000004.1:0-13074 GCF_028329225.1 Sphaerospermopsis kisseleviana CS-549
GGAGTCAGGAGTCAGGAGTCAGGAGTCAGGAGTCAAGAGTCAGGAGTCAGGAGTCAGGAGTCAGGAGTCAGGAGTCAGGAGTCAAGAGGAAATTTGAAAATTGTTTTTCATCTCTCGAACTCAACAAAAGTGCAAGGTTTTTGAGGGTGTAGACGCTATATCTTTACACTTATTTTCCTGTTTATCAGCCTCAACCCTTTGATTTATCTGGGTTTTGCATTTTTTCAGCAAGCCCTAAATAATAATGTTGCCATGATTACCATATCAAAGGGTAATTGTTATACCATTTACGGATGCGTTCTGGTGAAACACCTAATAAATAAGCAAGAACGATAATTTGATTAAGTAAGGTAGTCTTAAAAATTCCCTTTTTTAACCATCTCCGGGGTGATGTAATTACAGGAACGTCAATTATTTGAACTTTACTTATACGTTTTAAACAGGTAATCAGTTCAAAATCTTCCATAATAGGTATTTGGGGAAAATTACCAACTTCTGCAAATGCGATTTTAGTTAAAAAAATAGCTTGATCACCATAGGGTAATTGATAAAAATGCGATCGCAACTTTACACCCCACTCTACCAAACGCAAACCCCAATGAGGTGCATCTATTCGCAAAGCAAAAGCACCAGCTATAATTCCAGGTTGTTGTAATGCGGTACGAATCATAGTATCAAAACCTTGAGGTAAACGAGTATCAGCATGGAGAAACAGGAGAATTTCACCACTAGCGATCGCTGCACCTGTATTCATTTGTATAGCACGACCAGGAGCAGAAGAAATTACAGTTGCACCTAAAAATTGAGCAATAGTAGGTGTACCATCATTTGAACCACCATCAACAACAATGACTTCCACATTTATACTTGATTGAGTGCTGGTAATTGCTGCTTTAATATTATTGGCTTCATTGAGAGTAGGTATAATAATTGAAATGCGTTGAGTTTTAATATCTTGATGCACCATATCAAATACCAGATGAACCACGTTAAAAATTAAAATTGAAAATTTTTGTAAAACATTAAGTTTAACACTCATACAGCAGATTGCAGATTAATCTGGTACAGAATATAACTATGCTGCTATTCCTTCAAGTTATTGTGTGCATTGCTTTAGTCATTGCTGTGGGAACATGGCTTTCCCAAAGTGCTGATATTTTGGCAGAAAAAACCGGACTGGGGCGGACTTGGGTAGGTACAATTTTGTTAGCGGGTGTGACATCGTTACCAGAATTAGCCACAGGTACAAGTGCCATAGTGATGTTTAATTCTCCAGACTTAGCTGTAGGTGGCATTTTGGGCAGTTGTCTTTTCAATTTGCTGATTTTAGCATTACTCGATATTTACAACGGTCCTGATCCCTTATTGAAACGAGCGCAAATTAGTCACGGTTTAGCAGCAAGTTTAGGTTGTGGAATGCTGGGTATTACAGCTGCGGGAATGCTGTTGGGAAAAACAGATACTAATTTAGCTATGGGATGGGTGGGTATTCCTAGCGTGATTTTACTATTACTTTATTTTGTCAGCGCCCGGATAATTGCCCAATTTGAAACCAGAAGACGTGCAGAAGTATTAGAAGAAGAAGCAGAGGTTTTTCAATATCAACATATTACACCTGTGCAAGCATATCGCAGATTTATCATTCTCTCGGTAATGATTGTCATACTGGGTGTGTGGTTAGCATTTTTAGGCGATCGCGTTGCCGCAGTTACAGGTTTAGGACAAAGTTTTATTGGCGCACTTTTACTGGCTACAGCTACATCATTACCAGAAGTCGTGGCATCCCTGGCAGCAGTACGCCTTAATGCCGTAGATTTAGCAGTTTCTAACGTTTTTGGTTCAAATATCACTAATTTAGCAATTTTGGGCTTTTATGATTTGGTGTATTTACAGGGTAGTTTGTGGGCAAATATCAGTCAGATACATATTTTCACTGCCGTTGTTGGGATGATCATGACTTCCGTGGCCATCACAGGATTAATTTATCATGCTGTTAGTCGTTCACGTATGTATATTACCTGGGATGGATTAGCTCTGATTATCCTTTACTTAGGTGGTATGTACGTGATTTACCAGAACCTATTGTAAAGAAATGTTAAAGACAATGATACTGTAAGGGAATTTGCATAGATAAATCAAGGGATTGAGGATGATGAAAATTAAAATTGTGCATTAAAATTATGCAAGGCTTCGCCGTGAGCGTCAGTGGTAACAAAGCTTGCGGTAACAGAGCTTGTTGAATTATTGATATTAGTTCAAGATAGAGGAAAAATCAAATTGATTGTACCTGCTTTTAGCTGGTGTGAACTACGTTAAAAGTCAAATTGGCATTGTCTAAATTACAGTAAGCTATTTTAGTGCGTTTCTTCAAAATCTAGAATGGCTACTGTTAACGACAACTACCTGAAACTAAAAGCCGGTTATTTATTCCCCGAAATTGCAAGACGGGTAAATGCTTTCGCCCAAGCTAACCCCGATGCGAAAATCATCCGTTTGGGTATTGGTGATGTTACCGAACCCTTGCCAGAAGCTTGCCGGACTGCAATGATTAAGGCAGTGGAAGATATGGGCGATCGCTCTTCTTTCAAAGGTTACGGACCAGAACAAGGTTATGCTTGGTTACGGGAAAAAATCGCTGCTCAAGATTTCCAAGCTAGAGGCGCGAATGTAGAAGCTGATGAAATCTTCATCTCTGACGGTTCTAAATGCGATACGGGCAACATTTTAGAGATTTTTGGCAAAAATAACAAAATTGCTGTTACTGACCCTGTATACCCCGTTTACGTAGATACTAATGTGATGGCGGGTAATACTGGAGAAGCTAACGAAAAAGGCGAATATGCAGGTTTAATTTATCTCCCAGTCACCGCAGAAAACAACTTTACCGCAGAAATACCCAAGGAAAAAGTAGATTTAATTTATCTGTGCTTTCCCAACAACCCCACCGGTGCGATCGCAACCAAAGAACATTTACAAGAGTGGGTAAACTACGCAAAAGCTAACGGATCAATTATTTTCTTTGACGCTGCTTACGAAGCATTTATCACCGATCCTAGTCTTCCCCATTCTATCTATGAAATTGAAGGCGCTAGAGATTGTGCGATCGAATTTCGTTCCTTCTCCAAAAATGCAGGTTTCACTGGTACACGATGCGCGTTAACCGTCGTTCCCAAAACCTTAAAAGCTAAAGCTGCTGATGGTTCTGATGTAGAATTGTGGAAATTATGGAACCGTCGTCAGTCTACCAAATTTAATGGTGTTTCCTACATTGTACAGCGTGGTGCAGAAGCGGTTTATTCTGAGGAAGGACAAGCACAAACCAAAGCTTTGGTAAGTTTCTACTTAGAAAATGCCAAAATTATCCGTGAACAACTCACCAACGCAGGTTTATCGGTTTATGGTGGAGTCAATGCACCTTATGTTTGGGTGAAAACACCTCATGGTTTAACCAGTTGGGAATTTTTCGATAAGTTGCTACAAACTGTGAATGTTGTGGGAACTCCGGGTTCTGGTTTTGGTGCTGCGGGTGAAGGTTATTTCCGTATTTCCGCGTTTAACAGTCGGGAAAATGTGGAAGAAGCAATGAAGCGGATCACGGAGAAGTTTAAGGTTTAGTAGCTTGTAAATACCTTTAAAATCTCATGGTGGGCATTGCCCACCTGAATATTTGGTAGACTTGAGTTATGAGTATATTAGTTGAGAGGTGAACTTATATGAAATTGATCATCAAAAATTTAGGACCTATTAAAAATAATACTCAAGCCATTGATTTATCTAAGGATTTTTTTGTATTTGTTGGCAGAAATAATAGTGGTAAAAGTTATGTTGCTCAGTTATTGTGGGCGATTTTTAATCAAGATATAATTAATAAATTTGCATTGGAAAATTTAGAGATTATTGATAATGAAATAGTTGAAAATGTTAATAAGGTTGAAGTTACTCCTGAACTAATAGGAAAAATATTAAGTAGATACAGCAACTTTTTACAAGAAGAGACAAAAAAAGAAATATTCAATACTGGAAAAGAAGCAACAATTTTTAATAAAATTGCCATTAATTTTGATTATGAAATATCTGAATTAAAAGATGAGAAAATTGAAACTACTGTCTATATAAAAAAAGATGAGGAAGAAAATTCATTAGAGTACATAGAAATCAAAAAAGATCAAGGTGATTTGATATACTCTTTTGAAGAAAAGGACTTACCAGATAGTTTTCAGGAAATCTTTCCTAAGAGATTTTTGGACAGAAATTTACTCAACCAAAAAAAGTCTATTCTCATTGACATAATAATTAAAACTATGCTAAAACACAAGCATGAGACTTTTTTCTTACCTGCAAGCAGAATTTTCTTTCCTAACTTCTATCTTTATATTATTGACTTTGAAAGAAAAAAACGTGAACAAGATATCAAAAAACTTGTAGATTTATTAGAACGCCCTCGATCTCGTACTAAAGAGAAGATTAAATTAGCTGAATTAGAAGAATTAGATGTTTTTCAAAGACCATATACAAAACCTATTAATCAAGTCATTCAAAAACTGTTAGAAATGTATGATGCAAATATTGAGGATCATTATTTACATCTTTCTGAACAGCTACAAGAAATTCTTGGAGGTGAAATAAAAATTATTCGTCGAGAAGGAATTGGAGCAGCAGAATTTTATTTTCAAATAAGTTCTGTTGACGAACTTTTGCCAATGTATTTAGCTTCTTCTTCTGTCAACCAGTTAACACTTTTGGATACATATTTTAAATATTGGGCGGAAGAAAAAAATAATTTCTTAATGATAGATGAACCAGAAGTGAATTTACATCCAGAAAATCAGATTAAACTATTAAATATCTTAATCCAGTTCATCCAAAACGAAACCAGAAATAAAGTATTAATCACAACCCATAGTTCAATTTTAGCTAATGCTATTAATAACTATATATATTTGGATGTTCTGAAAAATCAACATGGTGTAAATGTAGAGAAAATTATCGAAGATAATAAATTATACTATGTTGATTCATCTGTATCTATCGCCAAGGAAAAAGTCGGTGTTTATTTCTTCACAGGTGATAAAATTATAGACTATGAAAGCGGTGATTATGGTATTTATTTTAGAAATTTTCGAGAAGTTGAAAATAACTTAGATAAATCACTTCGCATTCTGACTGATTATATTTATGTTCAGGAAGATGAGGGTGACGATGAGTAAAGGTAATAAACGCGATGTGCGTAATTTGAGAGATGAATTTCACAAAGCTTTATTAAATGATAGGTAAACGGCGTTTACAACCAGATGATCCACCACCAGATTTAGCAATAGAAACTGATGTGACATCAAAAACAACTCTGGATGCTTATCAGGCTATTGGAGTTCCTGAATTATGGATTTTTGATAGTGGTAAGTTGTCTATTTATTTATTGCAAGATGGGAAATATATCAAGTCTGAAAAAAGTCCCTATTTTGAGGATATACCTATTACTGAGATTATACCTGATACTGTTGAGCGTAGTTGGCAGGTAGGAAGTTTTCAGGCTTTGGAAGAATTTACAGTGACATTATATTCTATCTTGGAGTAGAGTGTTAATATTTTTTAAGTTATGGCTGGACATAGTAAATGGGCAAATATCAAGCGTCAAAAAGCGGTAGTAGATGCGAAAAGGGGAAGTATCTTTACCCAACTATCGCGGGCGATAATAGTTGCTGCTAGGAGTGGGATACCAGATCCAGCGGGAAATTTTCAGTTGCGGACAGCGATTGATAAAGCGAAAGCTGCGGGTATTCCTAATGATAACATTGAAAGAGCGATCGCTAAAGGTGCAGGTACTTTTGCAGGTGATAGCAGCAATTTAGAAGAAATTCGCTATGAAGGATATGGTCCTGGTGGTGTAGCAATTTTAATTGAAGCTTTAACAGATAATCGTAATCGTACCGCTGCTGATATTCGAGTTGCTTTTAGTAAAAATGGCGGAAATTTGGGGGAAACTGGTTGTGTAAGTTGGATGTTTTCCCAAAAAGGTGTGTGTGTTGTTGAAGATGTGGTTGATGAAGAAAATTTGTTAGAAGCATCTTTAGAAGCTGATGCTGAATCTTATGAAATGATTGAAAATAACAAAGCTGAAGTTTTTACTGAAGTGGTAAATTTAGAGAAACTAAGTCAAACATTGAAAGCCAAAAACTTTAATGTTAGAGATGTAGAATTACGTTGGATTCCGGGAAATCAAGTTGAAGTCACAGATGCTGATCAAGCTAAATCGCTGCTCAAATTAATTGATATTTTGGAAGGTTTAGATGATGTCCAAAATGTCACCGCTAATTTTGAAATGTCTGAGAATTTAATGGCTTTAAGTATGGCTTAATAGGTGATAGGGTACTGGGGAAAAAAATTTAGATTTTAGATTTTAGATTTTAGATTTTAGATTTTAGATTTTAGATTGGAGTTAACAAAAACAATCCAAAATCCAAAATCCAAAATAAATAACTCCTGACTCCTTGATATCCTAATAACTGATTACCGATTACTGAATTAACTGTCACCTGTCACCTGTATATCTTGAGAAATACTACTAGCTAAAATCCCCAGAATTTTATTTACATCTTTGAGATAATATTCACTCAAATCAATGCTTAATATTTGTTTTTCTAATTTGAGAAATTGCCAAATACTACCAGTTGTTACCGCACCATAAATGGTTTGAATGTCGCTGTGAGATTGTTGATTAAAAATTTGCGCTGCTACCATTTCCGCTGCACATTGACCTAAACCAGCATTAATATTTTCTTTAATATTTTCTTTTTTTGCTTCTACAATTATGATAACTGGG
Source organism: Sphaerospermopsis kisseleviana CS-549 (assembly GCF_028329225.1). Classification (NCBI taxonomy): domain Bacteria; kingdom Bacillati; phylum Cyanobacteriota; class Cyanophyceae; order Nostocales; family Aphanizomenonaceae; genus Sphaerospermopsis; species Sphaerospermopsis kisseleviana. The sequence continues at coordinate 6,821 of NZ_JAQMTI010000004.1, forward strand.
GCAGTAATAATCAGGATTTCTGGAGATTTAGTAATAATAAAATCGCAAGTACCATTTAATCCTTTACTATCATCAACTGTAAAATCTACCCCAGAAAATAAACTCACTTGCTCTTGTAATTGTCGCCTTAAATCTACTAAAATAGGAGAAATAATTAGTTCAGAACGAGCTTTTTCACTATTACTTCCTACAGCAATTGGCAGGTTATAATTCAGAATTTCTGTCAGTAAATTACTAGCTGCTAATTCGGGAACAGCAGCAAAAATATCGCGTTTTTCTAAAGTAGTTAATTCAAACTCTTGTTTGGCTTTAGCTAAACTAAACTCGCTGTAAGACATAGACTCATTTTGCGGGTAATTTTTCTACTCAACTTGCTCTATTAAGAGACTTGCGTAAAAATAATAGATAAAACACCTTCATCTATCTTTACATCTATCTTCACAATGTCACTCACTCAGCTTACTCAAACTCTCACTCCCCCCCACACAACGACAGACAAACCAGGATATGATTATGATTTGGTGATAGTCGGTGGTGGTATAGTTGGTTTAACTTTGGCTGCTGCTTTAAAGAACTCTGGTTTAAGTATACTGCTAATCGAAGCTAGGGTGACATCAGCCGCAGTAGCTAAAGGTCAAGCTTATGCTGTACATATGTTATCAGCCCGCATTTTTCAAGGAATTGGCATTTGGGATAAAATTCTACCTAATATTGCTAAATATAGACAGGTATTTTTATCTGATGCTGACTATCCCGATGTGGTGAAATTTCAAACTGCTGATATAGACACACAAACACCAGAATTAGGTTATGTAGCAGAACATTTTGCCCTGTTAGAACCTTTACAAGAATTTGTGAAAAATTGTGCAAATGTAACTTATTTGTGTCCAGCAGAAGTTGTCACCACACAAAATGAAAAAGATATAGTGAATGTGAATATTAAAGTTGACGGTGAACAGCAACAAATTAAAACTAAATTGTTAGTAGCTGCTGATGGTTCACGTTCCAAAATTCGAGAAGCTGCGGGAATTAAAACTAAAGGTTGGAAATATTGGCAATCTTGTATAGTCGCTTTTGTCAGACCAGAAAAATCTCATAACTATACAGCTTATGAGAAATTTTGGCAAAGTGGACCTTTTGCAATTTTACCTTTACCTGGTAACAGATGTCGCATTGTTTGGACAGCACCCCATGAAGAAGCAAAAGCTTTGTGTGCTTTAAGTGATGAGGAATTTTTAGCGGAACTAAGTCAGCGGTATGGTAAGCAGATGGGTAAATTAGAATTATTAGGCGATCGCTTTATTTTTCAGGTACAATTAATGCAGAGCGATCGCTATGTTCTCCCCCGTTTAGCTTTAGTTGGTGATGCTGCACACAACTGTCATCCCGTCGGTGGACAAGGTTTAAATTTAGGTATTCGTGACGCTGCTGCTTTAGCTGAAGTTATCCAAACAGCACACCAAAACGGTGCAGATATTGGTAAAATTGAAATTCTCAAACAATATGAACGGTGGCGAAAAAAAGAGAATTTGGCAATTTTAGGTTTTACCGATTTGTTAGATCGGGTATTTTCTAATAATATCTTACCTGTGGTAGTTATTCGTCGTTTAGGTTTATGGTTGATGCAGCGAGTCCCAATGTTGAAAATCTTTGCACTTAAATTAATGATCGGTTTAAAAGGTAGAACTCCCGAATTAGGGAAAATGTAAGAAAATGTAAAATGATTTATAATTGGGAAATAAGGTGACAGGAGAAAAATCAATTCTTTCTCCTGACTCCTGTACGGGCGAAGCATTCGGAAAATAGCCTTTTCATAAAATTGATAGTTTGTCGCCCGAATGCTTCGCCCCTACAACTTAAGCTATTGCTAATATCCAAATAGCAAACTTTACACTTGCCAATCAGTTTGTTATTCTCAATCAATGGAATTACTAAATTTAGATATGAACTTTAAAATCATACCTTACACCCTGGCAGCATCTATTTTCTTGAGTGGTTCTCTAATTAGTCAACCTACATTAGCCAATCAACCACAAACAACAGTAAAATCTATATGGCAAGTCTTTTCTTCCCAAGAAGGAGGATTTAGTATTTTATTTCCTGGTTCACCCACAGTGACAAAACAAAAAATCAAAAATAAAACTGGCGAAGTTGAAGTGAATTTATTTATCGTTGAACGCCCCCAGGAAGATGTAAAATACACAGTTGCTTATATTGACTATCCAGAAGAATACATTGAACTATTAAAACGTAATAATCAGGTTGAAGCAGCGATAGATACTGGCAAGAAAACAGCTTTAGAAAATGCCAAAGGAACTTTAATTAGTGAAGAACAAATGAGTTTAGAAGGTCATTTTGGCAAAGAAGTTAACTATACTAAACCAGGGGATAAAATTGTTAAACAAAGAATCTTTTTAGTTGATAGAAGATTATATCAAGTCAGTGCAGAAACCACTACAAAAATGCAAAAATTTCTAACTAAAAGTATTAGTGGTTTTTGTGATTCTTTCAAGTTGTTACCAAAATAAGGTTTACTGAAAAGATATTTTAACCCCTCCCTAACCCTCCCCTTGTCAATGGGAGGGAATTGGATTTTCTGGTTTTCCCTCTTGATCAGAGGGCATTAAGGGGGGTAAAAATTTGATATTTAAACTTACTTGGAAGGAATTTTCAGTATACCTGTATCATATATGCCTTTAGCATCAGATGGAATTTCCAAGGGAATCACTGCTGGAGGGTCAGTAAATAAGCGTATTTCATAGCGTCCTGGTTTTAATCCCGAAGTAGCAAACTTACCTGATCGATTAGTAAAGATAGTAACTGGTTGCCAATTACGATCGCCCACAGCAACAATTTGTCCTGATCCTAAAGAAATAGGTTCACCATTAGCATTTAATAACTGTCCTCGCAAGAAAACAGTAGCGTCTGTTCCCACTTGCACTAATGTACCACTGTTATAACTTGGCAAAACTTTGATGACGCGATCGCCTACATCTATTCCTATAGGTAAATTAACTGTATCAATTATGAGATTAGAAATATTATAAGGACTTAAATTTGGCACTACACCAAATCCTAAATTATCAATGCGGGTGGTATAACCACCGGAAATAGGATTAATACCAATTTCTTGACCTTTAATACTGTTTTTGGGAATTACTAAAGCAAAACTATTATTAAGAGGACGTGACCACCCCAAATAACCATCAACAAATACCAAAGCAGTACCAAGACTGAATTTAGTTGTATTGGCGATCGCATTATTTCCATCCCTAGCAAAAACCGTATTATGAGATAAATCCCAAACAAAACGATAACCTGTATAAGATAATGCCCCGTTCAAATTATAACTTTGATCATTTTGGGTTAAACTTAGGGAAGGTTTTGGCGTGCCGATAGTTCGCAACGGGTTATAATTCCAATTTAGACGATTAGTAGGTTCTCCCCTATTATTGATATTAGATGATGCTTGGATTGATTGACGTATTCGAGGTAAAGTCCAAGAAAAACTAATGTCAGCACGTTGTTCTCCAAAACCAGTCCGATCTAGATTTTGACTGAGATTGAGATTCACATTTAACCCGTTGCGGAAACTCCTAGAGAGACCCGCGATTGTAATTGGTAACAATTCAAACCAAAACAGCCTTTGTCAATATTCATGAATTACCCTTAGGCAAAAATCAGGTTTTTAGTCATATCTTGCCTAACTGCTACAACATTTCCAGCCAATAGTGTTAAAGTGGCAAAAAACTGACTTGATTTTTCTTCATTTTTCTTTTCTAGAGCCTAGACTAAAAGCGGGTATCCATGCTGAAAAAACTACAAAACAAGCAAATTTATTTGATTGCTGGTGCTGGACTATGTGCCTTTTTAGTCGGGGGTATGTTATCAGCCCCAGAAGCTGGAAAAACCTTGAGTAAATGGTTCAACTTGAGTCAGAGTCAGCCTGAAAAATTATCTGAGGCTAATAAATCCCAGTCGGTTGTCTTTCGTTTGGCATCACAATCTTTACCGGAACGGGCGGCAAAACTTGCGGAAATTGCGGAGAATGGCAGTTCACCAGATCGGGAAAGGGCGCGTTATCTGTTAGCAAGTGATTATATAGAAACTGATCAAGGTAAAAAAGCTTTGAGTTTGTTAGAAGGTCTAGAGAAAGACTATCCTGTTTTAGCACCGTATATTTTACTGAAACAAGCCCAAGCACAAGATATTCTAGGTGAAAAAGGCCAAGCTTCCGATCTGCGGCAAAAAGTGTTAAAAGATTATCCTGAAGATGCAGCAGTAGTTAAAGCTATATATTTGATTGGGTTGCCAAAGCTACATGAACAGGCGATCGCTCAATTTCCTTCCCATCCCCTCACCTGGGAAATTATCCGCAAACGCCTACGAGAAAACCCCAATCAACTCAAGTTAAAATTAATCTTAGCTAAATATGCCTCTGATGAGCCAGGAATTACTGGTATTTTAGATCAGTTGGCTAAACAACCCCAACTCACAGCCGCAGATTGGGATATCATCGCTTCTGTATATTGGGATAATAACGAATTTGCTAAGGCTGCCAGTGCTTATACAAAAGCTCCGAAAACAGCTAAAAATCTTTATCGCAGGGCGCGAGGATTACAAATAGATAAAAAACGAGATCAAGCAATTGCTATTTATAAGCAACAAATCCAAGAATTTCCCGATGATGAAGAAACGGGAACAGCTTTATTAAGATTAGCAGAAATCACCCCTGGCAAAGCTGCCATACCTTATCTTGACCAAATTATTAATAAGTTTCCCAAACAAGCACCCCAAGCACTGGAACAAAAAGCTAAACTGCTAGAGTCGCTTAAAGATAATCAGGCAGCTACAGAAACCTGGAAATTATTGTTAGGTAGATATAGCAACTCTGAGGAAGCAGCAGAATATCGCTGGAAAAATGCCCTCAATAAAGCCAAAAATAGAGATTACGTAAGTGCATGGCAGTGGGCGCAACCAATTGCTACAGAAAATCCCAGGAGTATTTTAGCTCCCAGAGCCAGTTTTTGGGTAGGAAAATGGGCAACTCTACTAGGTAAACAGGAAGATGCACGGAAAGCTTATGAGTATGTATTGAGTCAATTTCCCCAATCTTATTATGCTTGGCGGGCTGCTAGTATTTTAGGTTTAGATGTAGGTGATTTTAGTAACTTGCGTTTAATGAACCCAGAAATTATCCCGCCCCAACGTCCTGTACCTCCAGCGGGTTCTGATACCTTTAAAGAATTGTATTTGTTAGGACAGGATCGAGATGCTTGGTATGAGTGGGAAACAGCATTTAAAAATAACAGTCAACCTACCATAGCGGAAGAATTTACAGAAGGGTTGATGCGGTTAGCAAAGGGTGAAAATTTGATTGGTATTGCTAAGATATCTAAATTAGAAGATCGGGAAAAACCAGAGGAACAAGCGGAATTTGCCGCTTTAAGTAAAGAAATCACCTATTGGCAAGCCCGTTATCCGTTTCCTTATTTCCAAGAAATACAAAAATGGTCCTTATCACGTCAACTTAACCCCCTCCTAGTTACAGCATTGATGCGCCAAGAGTCAATGTTTCAGCCGAAAATTAAATCAGTGGTTGGTGCGACGGGTTTAATGCAGGTAATGCCGAGTACCGCAGCATGGATAGCCCCACAAATTGGTATGGATATCAAAAACCTCAATTTGGAAAACCCCAATGATAATATTATGTTGGGTACATGGTATTTGGATCATACCCATCAACAATATGGTAATAATTCCATGTTGGCGATCGCCAGTTACAACGCAGGTCCGGGAAATGTGGCTAAATGGTTACAAACCATCCCTAAACAAGATCCAGATGAGTTTGTAGAAGAAATACCTTTTGGTGAAACTAGAAATTACGTCCGCTTGGTATTTGGTAACTATTGGAATTATCTGCGCTTGTATAATCCGTCAATTTCCGCTTTAGTAGCTAAATACTCAGAACAACAACCTAAATTACCGCAGCAGTAATGGTGATGGGTGATGGGTGATAAGACCAAAACGTAAGTACAGGAGAAGTAGGGGCGAAGTAGGGGCGAAGCATTCGGAAAATAGCCTGGTCATAAAATTGATAATTTGTTGCCCGAATGCTTCGCCCTTACAGGAAAATAGCCTGGTCATAAAATTGATAATTTGTTGCCCGAATGCTTCGCCCTTACGGGAAAATAGCCTGGTCATAAAATTGATAATTTGTTGCCCGAATGCTTCGCCCTTACAGGAAAATAGCC
>NZ_JAQMTI010000044.1:0-9345 GCF_028329225.1 Sphaerospermopsis kisseleviana CS-549
AATTTCTTTGCCATCTCTTGAAATCCCCAAAAATGCACACTTTTTCCGGTATACCCTTCAAAACCCTTGCACTAATTTCTGTGTTTATCAGCCTCTAACCTTTGATATATCAAGGTTTTAGGTTTATTCAGCAAACCCTACCCTGGCTAATCATAAATAAAGGACAGGCAGGATGCCTATCCCACAAGATAGGATAATTTATCCCATTACCCATTACCAATTACCCATTACCCATTACCAAACTATAACCAATCTCGATAAGCAGAGATTTCATTTACGCCAATTTCAAAGGGCATTCCTTTACCAAAAGGCGGATAAACTCTAACTTTTGCTTCTTTGGTAAATGGTTCTAAACTTTTACCAAATTGGGGAATATTGCTGACTATATGCCAGTAAGATACTATATCAGGAGCGTCAATAATTAATAACAGAGCATTACCGTTTTTGGTGATATACCAATGACAGTTAGATAGCAAGACTTGGGTAATGCGATCGCAAGCGTAATAAAAGCATCTGCCAATAGATTGCTCTAATTCCATTTGTAACATTCCGTCCTGTTTTGTCACCTCTACGGGAGGTAAATCATCAGGAGGAAGTAACGGCAGTTTAGACATAATTTCGCACCTCTTGATTGTAACGCTGCAAACTCTCAAAATTTTTTTACAGAAATAAAGATGAGGGTTTGAGTGCTATTGTGCTGAGATTTTATTCGTCCTGGAATTTCTGGATTTTGTCGCGGCAGGTTTGAACATCCCCAATGATCCAATTTTCCAGCAAATAATCTATTTCATAATAGATATTTGTTTGATAATAGGATTGTTGGGGATGGGGACTATTCTGCATTACTTGAGTCGAGTTAGCTATGGTTTTCTGGCTAAATTTATGGATGAAAGGTAAGGCTTTATTTACCGCTTCATCATCAGTTTTAGTCACAAAAAAGAACCGCGCTAACAGAAATTGATCTGCACCACTGTTATTGATTTGTCGATATCTGATGACAGTATTTCTCAATCTCAAAAGAGAAAAAGTTGGACTCCCCATTAAACCAAAAGAATTGTCAGCAGCATATTTAACTACATCATCATCACTAGCGATATTGCAGAAAAGTCCTATTTTCATGATTGGCTATATTCTAGACCGCCACTAAATGCAAATCCAACCATAAACGCGGTTCTGACTGTCTTAATTTAGATAGTGGATCGCGGAGCAATCTTTTAGCATTTATGCAAACTACCTGAATAAGTCCCATATTTTCTGCTACTTCCCTCAATATTTCTTTTTGTGATTGTACTAATGGCATGATGTCATCAGAACAATAAATTCCTATATATTGAAAGCGTCTAGCAGGTCTTCCCCAAAAAGAGGTGATAACTTTCACATGGCAATTTTCCAATATTTCCCCAAGGTCAGGGTAATAATGGTCTAAGATTCGTGTGAATTCTTGAGCTAGGATATCTTCAGTAATCATTTGACTGATATTTCTGATTGATATTTCTGTAGCGTCTATTACTACTATTTAGTATAACATAATCTTGTTATTTAAACATGACAATTTAGCAGGTTTTTCTAAATAAAATATTAATTTCTAGTAGTCAGGAGTCAGGGAGAAATTATTTGTATTTTCCCAGTCCCCAGTCACCAATCACCAGTCACCAATCACCAGTCACCAGTCACCAATCACCAATCACCAATCACCAATCACCAATCACCAATCACAAAAAGAGGTGAACTTTAAAAAAGCATCACCTCTAATATAATGACCATTTATAATTAATTCAAAATTACTGAACTGTATAGCACAAATAAATTTTGAACTAAGTCCTGTATTTATCAAACATTCTGACTCCTGAATTCTTACCTTATCGGGAATTGCGTTCAGCGACTAAAACATCAGCGAGAATATTTGGTAGATTTTTCAAATCCATATATCCTTCAGAACCAGAGATAGGAGACATAAATGTATAATTTGGGTCACAGGCTCCTGTATCATAAACTTGGATAAACCATTTATCAGGAAAACCTTCCACACCCAATTCTACAATGTACCAATATTCACCCATTAATTGCGAGTTAATGATAGTAAACCAATCTCTGTATTCTTCCGCAATGTTCCAGTCTGCTAAGAGAAATTCTAAAGCTATTTTTCCTGCATCAGTTGAAGTCAATAGCATTATTACTCCTGAGGTGCAACCTCATTGGAAACATCAGGATATAAACCTAATTGTTTCGCTAATTCCTTAGCTATAAAAAATAAAAATTGAGCGCCATCTTGATTACCTTCATGGGCAAACATAGTCGCAACTTGTAGCATTGTGTGTATCAAACCAGAATCAACTAATTCGGGTTGAGCTTCCAATACTTCTGGTTCTTGTCCATTAGGACATCTGAGTAATTCATCAATCAAATTAAAATACTGAGTTTGGCGTTCTTCTGACATGGTAATTTACTTTATGGTGAACAAGAAACTTGAAAATTATTGCTTTATTTTCAGGATTCAGGATACAGTATTGACAATTAATGAGAGTTTTCGAGTCATGATTGATAATTGATGAAAAACTTGCTTGAAGTAGATCCCTCATAAAAACAATATTCTGACTCCTGACTCCTGACTCCTGACGATTTATTGTTCAATACTTTGTTGCCAAAGTCTTTCTAACATTTCTACTTGCGCTTTGAAAACAGCAGCACGATAAACAAGATATCTATCGTAAGCAATGATTCCCAAACCAATACAAATAGGTGTAGCTAAAACCAACCATTGCAAAATTGTGACGATTTTATATTGTTCAACAATCATTTGCAGTTGGAGAAAAAAATTATTTGCAGGTATTTTTTTTTGAGTTAGAGATTCCAGAGTATTTACACTCTGATTTGAGAAAGAAAAAGAAGCATAACCTTGATTAATTTTCGTGAATTCACAAGATAAATTCTGTGTCTTAACTAACTCTAGATGTCGTCCCCAAATTAAATTAAAAACTATTATTCCCGGAGAAAGTACAGCTAAAGTAACCAAACCAACTGTCAGCACATTGAAAATTTTTAATTTCATGTTTGCTCTACCTCGCTAGGTTACAATTACCCAGTAATAAAATCTAATTAAAGGTAATTTATGGGTTATTGCTGCACCTTCTGATTGCCATTTCTCAAACAGCTATCACATTTTAGATTTGATGTAGTAATTTTAGATTCAAAATATAAAATTGGTAGATAATACCTAATATTTAAATTTTGCTGTGAATCTAAAATCTAAAATCTAAAATCTAAAATTTAAACCCAGCAGTTTGATCAGTTACAAATGTAAATAGCGAATCTCATAAATGTTGATCAAGCAATTGAAATTAAAAATTCATAAAAAATCCCAATCCACTCCTAAAATATGCTAGATTTAGTAATCAATAATACTGACAGAATTTAAACGCTTGTGAATAGAGATTACCATTTAATTATGGTTAAGAAGTCCCCCCTAGTTCACCAGACTTGCGTCTAGGAATTTCGGGGGGTAGAGGGGAATCTCTGCGTAAATCCTATAAATGTTTATATCAGTTGCCTCCCTAGCACACAGTTTACCCCACCAGAATTGAAATTATTAAAATCATTAAAGTTGTACTCAAAGGCTGTAAGTCTTATCTAGTAAGAATTATAAAAATTTTTGAGGGTAGAGGTGCTAGTATTTGTAATGGGGGGTACTAGCATTTATCAGGTGGGGTGCGGGGATTTTTGTACTCAACTGTAAAGCTTTATGGGCAAATACTTGAGGATATTTAAAGATGATTTTTAATGATGAACTCTGTACTCAAATAACAGTATATCATGACAAATTGGAACTGAATTAAAAATAAACTAAAGAAATCAAAAAAGCAATTAAAATTTTGCCAATTAAAATTTTACCAATTAAAATTTTGGCAAAATATTTTTGGATTTTGATCAAGTCAGGAATTACAAGGAAATTATGTTGATAGATAAAATTCTTAAAATAAATGTTACTCAACTATCAAAAAAATATCTAAAAACCGAGTATGATGAATAAAGAGATAGAATGATTATTGATAATTTTAGGATAATCTTAGGATAATCTGAGGATAATTTTAGGGGTTAATAAATGCGAATTGCTAAAAACGTAACAGAACTTATTGGTAGAACGCCGTTAGTACAACTCAACAAAATTCCTCAGTCTGAGGGAGTAGTAGCCAGAGTAGTTGTTAAGCTAGAAGGTATGAATCCAGCAGCATCTGTTAAAGATAGAATTGCTTTAAGTATGGTAATTTCAGCAGAAGCAGAGGGCTTAATTACACCAGGAAAAACTATTTTAGTAGAACCAACTTCAGGAAATACAGGCATTGGTTTAGCAATGGTAGCAGCCGCCCGTGGTTACAAATTAATATTAACCATGCCAGAAACCATGAGCCAAGAAAGACGCGCCATGTTGCGTGCTTATGGTGCTAATTTAGAATTAACACCTGGTACTGAAGGAATGCGGGGAGCAATTAATAAAGCAGAGGAAATAGTAGTAAATACTCCCAATGCTTTTATGTTGCAACAATTCCGCAACCCAGCTAACCCAAAAATTCACAGAGAAACCACCGCTGAAGAAATTTGGACTGATACAGATGGGGAAGTTGATATCTTAATTGCTGGAGTAGGAACTGGGGGAACTATTACCGGAATAGCGGAAGTTATTAAACAAAGAAAACCGAATTTTCAAGTTATTGCTGTTGAACCTAGTAAAAGTCCTGTGCTTTCTGGTGGTAAATCTGGTTCTCATAAAATTCAAGGTATTGGTGCTGGTTTTATTCCCGATGTTTTGCGTCCAGAATTAATTGATGAAGTGGTTCAAGTTGATGATGAAGATGCAATGAAATATGGACGCAAATTAGCAACAGAAGAAGGGTTATTATCAGGTATATCTTCTGGTGCGGCTTTGTGTGCAGCAATTAAAATCGGTAAACGGCCAGAAAATGCAGGTAAATTAATAGTGATGATTCAGCCTTCTTTTGGGGAGCGTTATTTAAGTACAGCGATGTTTCAAGATTTGATGAGTTAAATATTCGTCAATATTCTGTAGGTTGGGTTGAGTTTTTTGTCTGAATCAGGATTTCCAGGATTAAAGGATTCACAGGATTATGTAGGGTTTGCTGAGAAAGTCTTTCCGTGAGGGCATAGGAGTCAGGAGTCAGGAGTCAGGAGGAGATTTGAAAATTTCTTTGCCATCTCTTGAAATCCCCAAAAATGCACACTTTTTCCGGTATACCCTTCAAAACCCTTGGACTAATTTCTGTGTTTATCAGCCTCTAACCTTTGATATATCAAGGTTTTAGGTTTATTCAGCAAACCCTATGTAATTTAAATTGATACAGCAGGAATCAGGAGTCAGGAGTAAAACTCTGTTTCTGTCTAGGTTTCAAGTTATATTCTGTACCTGATTAATCTGCAATCTGCTGTAATTAATATAATAATTGATAAATATAGATTTCAGGTATTAATATTAATTACTGTCAGTTAGATAAATTCATTTTGCTGTTGAAGATGCTGCAAATAATTAATGATTCAATATTCACAACACTAATCTTTCCTCAGATATCTGATTTATCCTGCATCTTCATGACTAAAATCTTATAAATTATGATAAAAACAAAAATCCTGCAAATCCTGATTCAGACAAAAATATCATATATAGTATAAAATACATCTATAATATAGATGACATCCTTTTTGGTAATTTACATTAGGCGTATGAATACAACATTGAAAGAATTTTTGGAAGCTTGCGAAAATTTAGGAACTTTGCGTTTAATAGTCACTAGCAGCGCCGCAGTATTAGAAGCTAGAGGAAAAATAGAAAAACTATTTTATGCAGAATTACCAAAAGGTAAATATGCGAATATGCACACCGAAGGATTTGAATTTCATTTGAATATGGATAAAATCACCAAGGTGAAATTTGAAACAGGTGAAGCTAAAAGAGGTAATTTTACAACCTACGCTATCCGGTTTTTAGATGAAAAAGAAGAACCTGCATTAAGCCTATTTTTACAATGGGGTAAACCCGGAGAATATGAAGCGGGACAGGTAGAAAATTGGTTGGCTTTACGGGAGAAATACGGTGAAGTTTGGCAACCTTTACCGCTAGAAAGTTTGTAATTTTTGCAACTGATTGATTCAATAAATCGGTTATCTGCATCAAAATTCATAAGTAGGGGTTTAGCAGTGCTAAACCCTTACAGGATTAACATCAGATTAATGTTGGCAATTAATGTTTGAAATTTAAATTGATTTTTTTGAGTTGTTGATTATGTTCCTGAAAACCATTTTAAGTCTTTGTTTAATCATCCTCTTTTTATTTACCAATGCAGAAGCTAAAGCAGGTGAATTATCCGAAAAATTAGCCAACTTTACACAATGGGAAAAATTAACATCAGTCAAACCCGCAAAGGGAGATTTAGTTTACCCTGACTGGATAGCTGGAACTTGGAATGTCACCAGTACCTTGGTAGATTTAGCTGCACCTTTAGCACCAGATATTATCACACCAGGATTTGAAGCAAATCGCAGTCAATTAAATCAACCTGTGAATTTTGTAGTGAGATTTGTGAAAGTTAAACCACAAAATTCAGGTTTCAATCTTTTCTTTAAAACAAATAAACAATCACAAAATCAACAATCACTAATTTTAGTAGCTGATCGAGTATTTAACAGTTTGAACTTATCCAGAGCTTATTTAGGAGATGATGCTGTATTAGCAGTTAAATTAGATCCAGAATCTCCTAATCGTCAAATTACCTTTTTTCGTGGCGATCGCCAATTAGTTTCTGTAGTCACCGCACGCACAACCGAAAAAAATCCCGATGGTAAATTTATCAGTGCAGAAGTTTTTCAACAATATTTTAAAGGTGGTTCTCGTGCCTATTTTAACAATGTAGAATCTACCACAGCTTATCATTTAGTTTCCACATCTGACCCCAAATTATACCCAACAATAGAAGCAGATCAAGTGACTGCTGTGTACCTTTCACCCCAAGATCCTGATTATTTTACCGCAGGTTCTCGTCCGGTGGCGCTTTATCGTTATCGGTTGGAATTTTACCCCTTAAAATAGCCAAAAAATTGTCAATGCACCAAGAAGGCATTGATCACCGCTTACACTCCCTGCAAGAAACAGGTTAACTCAGGGGTTAATCATCTGAAACCCTTGTGATTTAAGCCTTTCCGGTTTTTTTGAAAAAAAGTTTTCCCAACCCCTTGCCAAACCTAAAAACTGCTGCTACTATAGGAAAAGTGGAACGAAGCGGGTCGGTGTCCGAGTGGTTAATGGAGACGGACTGTAAATCCGTTGGTTTGCGCCTACGCTGGTTCAAATCCAGCCCGGCCCACCACTTTGAGATGATATGGGTTACAATAGCTGAGTGTCGAGTTAAATTCTCAGCTTTGTAATTCATAAATCATCAAAAACCCGAAAAGTAAATTTCAATTTTGCCCGTGTGGCTCAGTGGTAGAGCACACCCTTGGTAAGGGTGAGGTCACGAGTTCAATCCTCGTCACGGGCTTGTTTTAAAACTATTAATATATATTAATATATAAGGTTTTTAGGCTATTCCCTAAAGACTATCAAACATCTATAAAACATATTTTATCCCAAAATTGCCCCAAAAAATAAAAAAAAATGAACCCCTTAACTGTTGTGTCATGGTAAGCTGTTACACAGCTAAATTGTATAATCCTAATATTCTGAACTCTTGTTTAACAGGCAAGATGCCTGTTCCACTTATACAAATTAAATGCACAACAGCTTAAAACTCGGCTTTTTCTGCAAAATTCTGTTCATTCTGAAAATCTGGAAATCCTGATTGAGACACTGTACTGCTTTATACCAAAAAACAAGTTTCTCAAAATGAAACCCAGAACTCATCACACCTAACGCCTAACTCGTACAATAGAAAATAGATTGTTGCGAAATGTATAGTTAGGATTTATTGCTGTCATGGCCTCAGCAGTTTTAATCGAAAATCTAAAAAAAAGCTACGGTTCTGTAGTCGCTGTTAAGGATGTCTCCTTTGAGGTGAAACCAGGGGAAATATTCGGTTTACTTGGTCCCAACGGTGCAGGGAAAACCACTACTCTCCGCGCTTTGTGTACCCTCACCACCCCTGACTCTGGAAAAATCGAAGTTTCGGGAATCTCGGTGTTAGATAACCCTAAACTAGCACGTCAAAAGCTGGGTTATGTCGCTCAAGAGGTGGCTTTAGATAAGGTTTTAACCGGTCGAGAACTGCTACAACTGCAAGCAGCACTTTATCACCTCCCCAGTAAAGTTATCAAAGAACGCATTAACACTGTATTAGATTTACTCGGGTTACAGGAATACGCAGATAAGAAAACCGGCACTTATTCCGGTGGTTTACGCAAACGTCTAGACTTGGCCGCTGGTTTATTACATTCCCCAGATGTTTTAGTATTAGATGAACCAACGGTAGGACTTGATATAGAAAGCCGTTTTGTGGTGTGGGACTTTTTGCGAAAATTACGCGCTGGGGGGACTACGGTTGTCATCACCAGTCATTATTTAGAAGAAGTTGACGCTTTAGCTGATAGGGTAGCAATTATAGATCGGGGTTTGGTAATTGCCACTGGTACACCTTCCCAATTAAAAGATCAAGTAGGAGGCGATCGCATTACCTTACGCATCCGCGAATTTTCACCAAATGAAGAAGCAGACAAAGCAAAAAATCTGCTGTCATCTTTACCTTTTGTGCAAGAAATTATCATTAATTCCGCCCAAGGTAACTCCTTAAATTTGGTAGTTACTCCCCAAAATGACGCTTTAATTTCTATTCAACAAGCGTTAAATAATGCAGGTTTACCAATTTTTGGTATTGCCCAATCTCGTCCTAGTTTAGATGATGTTTATTTAGCAGCAACAGGTAAAACTTTAATGGATGCAGAATTAGCTGCTGTAGCAAATCGTGATCCGAAAGCTGAGAAAAAACAAAATATGAGATAGGATAATTGATAATTGATAATTGATAATTGATAATTGTCAATTGTCAATTAGACCTCTCCGAAAAAGAATGTAGAGACGTTCCATGGAACGTCTCTACAGTAGATTCTAGCCCGGAGATTATCAATTTGATGTTGCAGATTTCAAAGCCTGTTGAAAATCCTCTAAAGAATTAACCACCACTGCCAATTTCAACATTTCATCTAAAATAGATAGGGTTTGCTGAATAAACCTAAAACCTTGATATATCAAAGGTTAGAGGCTGATAAACACAGAAATTAGTGCAAGGGTTTTGAAGGGTATACCGGAAAAAGTGTGCATTTTTGGGGATTTCAAGAGATGGCAAAGAAATT
>NZ_JAQMTI010000045.1:0-5437 GCF_028329225.1 Sphaerospermopsis kisseleviana CS-549
AGTCACCAGTCCCCAGTCACCAGTCCCCAGTCACCTTACCCTTAAATATTCATCTGTTGTCGTTGATAAAGTGACCAGTATAAACCCTTTTGTTGCAATAAACCTGTGTGTGTTCCCCGTTCTGCAATAATACCTTTTTCCATGACTAATATTAAATCTGCACGTTTTAAAGGTGCAAAACGATGGGCAATTAAAAACACGGTACGGTTAGCAGAAATCTTTTGCAAATTTTGTAATACTTGCTGTTCTGTTTCACTATCTAAGGCGCTGGTTGCTTCATCTAAAATCAAAATTGGGGCGGTAGAAAGAAACATTCTCGCTAATGCAATGCGTTGTCTTTGTCCACCTGATAAAGCTGTTCCTCTTTCACCTACATTAGTTTCATAACCGTAAGGTAATTGACTGATAAAATCGTGTGCTACTGCTAATCTGGCAGCTTCTACAACTTGTTCTGCGGTAATATCTGGATTTCCTAAACTGATGTTTTCCAAGATAGAACCATTAAATAAAAAGTCTTCTTGGAGAACTACAGCAATTTGTTGTCTTAAAGATGCTAAATCACAACTTTTGAGATCAAAACCATCAATTAAAATCCTTCCTGATTCAATTTGATAAAGTCTTTGCAACAGTTTAGAAAGGGTACTTTTACCTGAACCACTGCGCCCGACAATACCCACAAATTGTCCTGGTTTGATATCAAAAGAAATGCCTTTTAATACAGGTTCGGTGTTAGGACTATAACGGAAAAAAACCTGCTCAAAATTAACTTCACCTTTGAGGGGTGGTAATACTAAACCCGTTCCTGCTTCTGCTTCTGGGGCAGCGTTGAGAATATCGCCAATTCTATCTACAGAAAGTAGCACTTGTTGGAGATTTTGCCATAATTGCACTAACCGCAGTAAGGGTCCTGTGACTCTTCCTGATAACATTTGAAAAGCGATTAATTGACCTACTGTGAGTTGCTGATCAATGACTAATCTTGCACCAAACCAAAGTATTAACAATGTAGAAAAATTAGTGAGAAAATCACCAATATTACTGCTAATATTTGACGTAGTGGAAGCTTTAAAACCAGTTCTAATAAACTTAGCAAATAAACCTTCCCAACGTTCTCTAGCTACTGGTTCGGCTGCATGGGCTTTAACAGAATGAATACCTGTAACAGTCTCTACTAAAAATGATTGACTGTCTGCACTGCGGTTAAAAGTTTCGTTTAGCCAATTTCTTAAAATTGGGGTGGCGATAATTGTTAAAGTGGCAAATAATGGGAGAACAGCTAAAGCTACAAAAGTGAGGGGAATGTTGTAATAAAACATCAATCCCAAATAAACGACGGCAAAGATACTATCGAGAATTACTGTTAAAGCTGTACTTGTTAAAAATTGGCGAATTTGTTCTAATTCCTGTACTCTGGCGACTGTATCACCCACTCTGCGAGATTCAAAATAAGCCAAAGGTAAACGCATTAAATGGCGAAAAAGTTGGGCTGATAAACTCAAATCTAAACGCCGTGCGGTGTGGGTAAAAATGAAGAGTCGAAGAGTACCCAGGAGAGCTTCAAATATGGCGACTAATAAGAGGGCGATCGCCATCACATCGAGAGTAGCTAAACTCTCCTGCACCATCACTTTATCAATGATGACTTGGGTAATTAATGGTGAAGCTAAACCCAATAATTGTAAAGTGAAGGAAGCTAGTAATACCTCACCTAATAATTTGCGATATTTCCAAACTGCGGGAGTGAACCAAGAAAGATTAAATTTCTCTTGTTTGGAAATTAATTCTACTTGCCATAATTTACCATCCCAACAAGATTCTACTACTGATTGGGTGAGATATTCACATTGATTATTGAGAGGATTGGCAATAATTAAACAATTACCTTTCATCCCATAAGTTACAACCCAACTGCTAACTGTTTCCGATTTCCATAATAGTAAAGCCGGAAAAGATAAATGTCGTAATTCACCCCAATTTACCTGCAATTTCCGCAAAACTAACCCTAACTTTTCCGCTGTTTCTATCACATTTTTGGGGCGTTGTCCCCGCAGTTGACGTTGTACCCATTCTAGTTGCACACTATTATTTAAATATTGTGCCACCATTGTTAAACAAGCTGCCGCAGTATTTCCACTCACTACAAAAGGATAGTGAGAAGGATAATTAGAAATTGCAGATTTTGATGATGAAGGTAAAGATAAATAAGATGTCGTCAGTGAAGTAGATATTTCTTCTTTTTCCCTGTTTTCACTGTCACCTGTCACTTGTTCCCTGTCACCTTTCCCATGCCAAAATTCATCAATTTGAGGATGAGACAATTTTTCCCACAGTGATGAGTTCCAACACACAACTACAACTTCTTTACTAGCAGCTACAGCTTTACAATTAGTAAATAACTGTTGCAAATCACCAAACCAATCTCCATCATTTAAGGTGGCTACAGGTTTACTTTTTTCATCCCGTAAACGGACTTTACCAGTGATAATAAAAAACTGATATCCTCCTGTTTCCTGTAACCAAATTTTTTCGCCAAGTTGATATTGACGAATTTCTAATTCATTGGTTACTTCTGTTTGTTGTTCAGGAGTCAACCAGCACAATGGCGGTTTTTTCCAAGGTAAAGTATCTAGCGCATTTATTCGTAAAGTTTGATAGTTCAGAATATTTAGCTCACTTGTAATTTTACTGTCAGGTTTTGAATTTTTTCCCCTAGCCATTTTTCAAATAACTCATTTTGTAGTGATTGTTTTAGTTGAGTATTTTCTAAAGTTGCTGGTAGAATGTTCTCTAATCTAAATAAACTGAAATTTCCTTCTATTTCTATCGGTCCTATCAATTGTCCAAGGTTAGCTGCATCTACAGACGCACGCAAAATATCTGGTAAACTACCCCGACTAATGGGACCCATCATACCGTTAAAGGTTTTTTCATCTGCTAAGGAATACTCTTTTGCTAGTTGCTCAAAACTACTTCCTTCTTCAATTTGAGTGTGTAATTCTTCTGCTAGTTCTCGGTTATTAACCATGATCCGAGAAAGTACGACTCGATCTAAATAAATCTTTCTTTCAATAAAGTATTCTGGTAATTTTGGTTCGGTAATTACCGCTTTCAGTTTTTCTAATTTGAACCCAAAGCTAACTGATTCATAAAATGTAGCGTAATCACTACCATTATTTTGTAACCATGTTTGGAATTGTTCAGGATCTGTAAGTTGATTTTTTAACCGAAAATCAATAATTGCTTGTTCAATTAATGCTGTACTGATATTTATATCATCTCTGGTTTTTAGTTCTTTCTCTAGGACATATTGACGCAGAACATCGCTGATAAACTGATTTAGTTTACCAGAAATCTGTAAATACTTGACTACTTGATAGAGGTCGATTTGATCGTCGTTGATTGTAAAAAATGATGAAGATTCCATGAAATAAATATGAGGAAAATCCTAAAAATCTATACAACTTTTCCATTAAATAATAGATAAAACCGTAGGAAAATAAGGTTCAAGATGATAAAGATTTTATGAATTAGTTAGTGAAAAAATAAATAATTATAAAAATTACCTACACCATATAAATAGTAAATGCAATTTTTTACACATTTCCTATGGTGTTGGAGTAGTAATAGTCATGAACAAAACAGCAAATTTGCTGTTTAAAATTTTGAATTTTTAGTAAATTTTCAAACAAATATCATTTGCCAAATAATAGCGAGGATAATTGCTGCAACTGCCCCAATTAGGGTATTGAAGATATTGACAACTTCGTTGGTAAGCCAAGTATATTTAGATTGCAATGTTGCACCAATGACACTTTCTAAATTGGTAGCGATAAAGGCTGCTATTACACACCAAACAATTCCTAAGATATCTATTAAATTTACACTCCAACCTACAAGGGCGATCGCTACGGATCCGATAATACCCGCTAAAGTTCCTTCTAAACTTACCGCCCCTTCTGTACCTCTCGCTACAGGTTGCAATGTGGTAATTAAAAAGGTACGCTTACCGTAGGCTTTACCCACTTCGCTGGCAGTTGTATCTGATAATTTGGTGCTAAAACTCGCTACATAGCCCAAACACAGCAAAAACTTCCAATCAGGTATAAGCCACACTCCCAGGGCGCATAAAGTCGCAATTAACGCCGAACCCCACACATTTTCAGGACCCCTTGCACCAGAACGTTTTTCTGCAATTCCTTGGGCTTCTTTTTCTTTCATACCGATGCGGGTAACTCCCGAACCGACGATAAAATAAAACCCTACCACCAGATATCCTGGCCAACCCAGTGTTCCCCAAACTATTACACCCAATAACCAAGCATGGAATATTCCCGCAGGGGTGAGTAATTTTTTAGGAATAATCGCTACTATCCCTAATAAAATAGCGTTTAATCCCATTCCAACTAACCAGGGATTGATGTCATTAAGTAATGATAACATTGGTAATTAATGATGAGTATTTTCAGTTTTTTATCTCAGCAGAGTTCAGAAATTTCCTCAATTCTCGTATAGCTGCACTTGTATTGCGGTTATAGGCAGTTTGTAAACTCTGTTCAACAATCTCATGTATATCAAAATGAGGGAAATAGTGGCTGTAGCTTTGAAGTAAATAGCTGTTTTGCTGAAGTTGATAAATTAACAGTTGCTTTTGTTTATACAGCCAAATTTCTGGAACTTGATAAGGTAGATAATCGTTGATATGAGTATAACTGGTAACGTCAATTTCTAGAACTAAATCAGGTGGTGGATCAACTGTCCAAATAATCCGATTTTTGCCAGATATAGCTTGCCAGTTATCAATATAAAAACAATAATCTGCTTCTATTCCACTTTCTTCGGGGAGTTCCATCGTTATGGGGGTAAAAGCATCAAATTCACGCTGAACATAATCGAGTAGAGTAGTAATTATACTGGCGATAACATGAGCATCTTGTCCATGTTTTGGCAAAGGTGACATGATGATTACTTCCCCATTTCGATATTTTAGTCGTGGAATTGTGCGATCGCCCCGTTGTTGACATAAAGTTTGATACTCTTCCCATGTTCCAGGTATCCGCACCACAGCACCGGCAGGAATTTGGGTTTTTTCTGGTGATATCAGCGCAAACATAACTTAACTTATACATCAGTAAATAATTATAGTTTTATTTTATAGTTTTATTTTATAGTTTTATTTTAGAGAATATTAGCAACAAGCTTGTAATTGTAATAGTTTATCAACATCCTGTACATCCGCAAATCCTGGACATCCTGATTCAGACAATAAAAAACGCACCTTGCTAAAAAAGCCAAAGTGCGATCGCCATTACCAGAAAAATCAAAATGAAAAATCAAAATCCTGAAAATCCTCAAATCCTGGATATCCTGATTCTGACAAATTCCATCAATCAACTATCACCTATCACCTTGACATTTTCTCTACAATGTTCCTCACTTC
>NZ_JAQMTI010000046.1:0-8911 GCF_028329225.1 Sphaerospermopsis kisseleviana CS-549
ACTATTACCAATTACCAATTACCAATTACCAATTACCAATTACCAATTACCAATTACCAATTACCAATTACCAATTACCAATTACCAATTACCAATTACCTAAATCAAACTCTACAAATTCTGGTAAACCTGGATAAATCATATTTTTATCTAATGCAGACAAAACTTGATTATTAGCATTAGTAGAATTTAAACAACGACAAACTAATTCAGCAACATCAGCACGGTGAATACTACCAACAATTCGGGGATCTGCGGTTAAAATACCATTACCTGTAGGTGGTTCTGATTTTAAACCACCGGGACGAATAATGGTATAGTTGAGTCCGCTATTTATCAGGTGTTGTTCTGCTTTTTCCTTTTCAATTAATACTGGTTTGAGTGCTTCTAAAGCTTGAGGAGGAAGCGCACCTACACTATCACCACAACCAATAGATGTTACTAAAATAAACTTTTGTACTTTAGCTTTGACTGCGGCATCAATTAAATTTTTATTACCAATAAAATCTGGTTTGACACCATCTGTAGGTAAACCACCAAGGGTACTAATTACAGCTTGGATAGGTTCATTGCCTAAAAGTGCTTTTTCTACATCATCCACTTTTAAAGCATCTCCGAATACTGGATGAACAGCAATAGCTTCTAATTCCTTAGCGGCTACTTCTGTTCTCAAGAGTGCTTTTACCTTCATATTGTGTGCTGTCAAATATTTGGCGATTTCTTGACCAACACCACGACTAGCTCCAGCGACAAAAATGTAAGATGTAGTTGACATAGTGATTTTCTCAGATAGATCCTTTGATTACACAAATAATTAATATATCCTGGTTTGCTCAATTTGGTAAATTCCTGATATAAGATTGTATCAGCCAAGATTTTGATTTACTGACATAAACCTTCTTAGTGACTATAAATGTTGCTCTAGAAACAGTAAGATGTTTTCAGAGTTAGTTAGAATTTATGGAAATCATTTAAATTTGTTTTTATCTCATTTTCTGACAATCTGCTGTAAATATCAGTTCCTATTTTTCAGATTGTTAAATTTGCTTAATCTTTATTTCACTAAAGGTTATAAAATTGGTTAAATTTCTTAGTATAACTTACATTAGGTATGCAATAGTGTGTCACTATCATGCAGATGGATTGGATTAGTTTACTCAAAGCGCAACAAACGGACTTCCTGCAAAGGGTGAAAAAACCCAAGACAATTGATCTATCTCTTTTGGAAGGTCAAGTCAAAGGTTGTCACAGTGAAATTATGGTATTTTGGGGCGATTCTTTGGCAAAAATTCTGGAATGTTCTCGTAAACAAGCAGAAATTCTGGCCAAAAATCCACCACCCATGCCTCCAGAATATCCTGAACCACCAGATTGGACAATTCCCTTTCCTAAATTTTTTCAAAGTCAAGCGGAAGATTTTCTTGTGCGTGAACAAATTGTAGATCGGGTAATCATAGAACGCTTGGGTAAATTAGTGAAAAAAGTGCCACAAGACACTTTAGAAAATATGGTTTTGGATGATGAGGGAAATTTGCGCGGTGAAAGTAAGTTTACTTATATTTTAAGTAATAATTCCCAAATCAGTGTACAAGTTCACGTAGCGGATGGAGAAAGTTTTAACGGCATTAAAAAAGATAAAATTCGTTGGACGGTAACACAGGAAGATGTGAAAAACCACCAAGTATTAATTTTCTTGTGTTTGTTTTATCCAGGACATACAAAGTTAGGATATCAAAAACAAACAGTGATCACTGGTTTTTTACCTACAAATCAAGTTCAATTTTCCGAACCAAAGTTGTATTTACATCCGAGTAGTTTATTGTATGCTGGTGGTTTAAATTGGTATTTGGAATTTATCAATGGCAATAAAAATGGCAATAAATATGATTCATCCATCACCGATCATAAAATGATGGTGGAAGTGATTCAGACGTTGCCTTCAGAACATCCACAAAAGCATATTATTGGTGATTGGGAATGTTGGCAAACATTAAAAGGACACACGCGAGGAATTAACTGTTTAGCTTATGCTATTAAAGCTTTAACAGTGAAAGATTTGGGTGGTCATAATGTGAAAACTATCCCAATTTTAGCTAGTGGTAGTCGTGGTGAGACAAAGTTATGGGATTTATCTAAAGGTGAATTAATTGAAACTTTAGCAGAATATCCTTGGTCTGTTTCTGGTGTGGTAGATGAAGTTAATTCTTTAGCTTTTAGTACCGATGGACAAACTTTAGTTAGTGTAGGTGCTGATTCTACGGTTAAAATTTGGCATACTGGGGCGTTAGATTTAATTGATATCCTGCATAAACATCAAGGTAGTGTGCGTTGTGTGGCGTTTACTCCTGATGGTAAAAGTTTAGCAACTGGTGGAGATGATAGAAAAATCTTGTTTTGGAATTTGCGCGATCGCCTAGTAGAAAATACTTTATGTTTAGATGATACCGCAGCCCATTCAATGGTATTAAGTCAAGATGGCAAAATTTTGGTGACAGGTAGTTATCGCAAAATCAAAGTTTGGCGTTTAACATCTTCATTTAATAATAGAAATCAGCAAGAAATTAAACCTGTACATATCTTAATAGGTCATTCTCACATTGTTAATTCTTTGGCTATGAGTGCTAATGGTAAATATTTAATTAGTGGTAGTCAAGATAAAACTGTGAGAGTTTGGAATTTAGTAACTGGGGAATTAATGCACACTCTTAAAAGTCATCGAGAAGGGGTTTATGCAGTTACTTTGAGTCCTGATGAACAAATTATTGCTAGTGGTAGTGCTGATCAAACTATTAAATTATGGCATTTGGAAACCGGAGAATTATTAGGAACTTTTTCTGGTCATGCTGATACTGTAACAGCTTTAACTTTTACTGCATCGGGTGAAATGTTGGTTAGTGGAAGTTTAGATAAAACTATTAAAATTTGGCAACGGAGTGAAAATTAGGTGATTGGTGATTGGTGATTGGTGATTTTTGTCAAATTTATGTTATTAATGATATAATGAAGATTATTATTCATTAATAACTATGACTATAACAAAAGAACTCCAAATTACTCTAGATGAGTTTCTGAAATTACCAGAAACTAAACCAGCATCAGAATTTATCAACGGGGAAATTATACAAAAACCAATGCCACAGGGTGAACACAGCCTTCTACAGATTAAATTGTGTACTACTATTAACCAATTAGCCGAAACACAAAAAATTGCCTATGCTTTCCCAGAACTACGTTGTACTTTTGGTGGAGATACTATTGTACAGGATATAGCTGTATTTCGCTGGGACAGAATACCTAAAACCGCATCAGGGAAAATTAACAACCGTTTTGAAATTCATCCTGACTGGGTAATAGAAATACTTTCTCCAGAACAACAACAAAAAAAGGTATTAACTAAATTATTACATTGTTCCCGCAATGGTACAGAATTAGGTTGGTTAATGAACCCAGAAGAAGAAAGTGTTTTAGCTGTGTTTCCTGGGCAAAAAATTGATTTATATGACGGTGAGGATCAGTTGCCAATAGTTGAAGGTATTAATTTAGAATTGACGGTAAAAGAAGTGTTTAGTTGGTTGAGTTTTAGTTAATTATCAATAAATATGAAGGAATTGGGATTTCCAGAATATTCCTTGACATAGTATCAATAGTGGTACTATAATTTCTCTATGGCACAAATTGAAAAACTTTTAGCTGAAATAAAAAATAATCCTAAAGATGTCAAATTTACTGATTTAATTTAGTAAAACTTTGTAATCATTATTTCGGAGAACCTAGACAGCAAGGAACAAGTCATTGTGTCTATAAAACACCTTGGTTTGGAGATCCAAGAGTTAACATTCAAGAAAAGAATGGAAAAGCAAAATTTTATCAAGTCAAGCAGGTTTTAGCAGCCATTGAGAAAATTGAGGGAATGGAAAATGGTTAACTACGACCACTACACATATAAAATTACCTGGTCAAGTGAAGATCAAGAATTTGTAGGATTATGTGCTGAATTTCCTAGCTTATCTTATCTCCATGAAAATCGTAATTTGGCTTTAGAAGGTATTACGAATTTGGTCAAAGATATAGTATTAGATATGGAAGCTAATGGTGAAGAAATTCCAGAACCTATTACAGAAAAAACCTACAGTGGTAAATTTCAAGTTCGTATTACTCCTGAACTTCATCGAAAATTAGCGATAGAAGCAGCAGAAGAAAATGTCAGTTTGAATCGTTATGTAAGTTATAAACTGGGATCTTGAAACTATCTAAATTCCAATTAATTAAAACCCAAAAATAAAAATCCTGTTTTTATCCTGTAAATCCTAAAAGAAATGCTAAAATCCGGCTATATAGGAATAGACAACGACCCCATCACTGGAGTCGTTACCTACCATTTACACGAAATGTAGCACCAAAAGGCACTCACACAACACCAATTATCAATTGTCAATTTTCAATTGATAATTAATTTCTACCTAGCCATTTTTGACCGTTTAAACGGTAAACTAGGCGAGATACCAATAAATCAAGGGTAATTTTGCGCTCATCTATTAAGAATGACTCTAGGGTACTGGGTTTTTTACCTTCGTTACAGGAAAAACCCTTTTTACCTTGAATGTCTGCATCGGGGAAATAGACGTTAAACTGTTTTTGTCCATTTTGCCAAGAACCAATAATTTGCCAGCATTCTTCCGCTGAGTCAAAGCCAATAATAGGATACTTCTGCTTGGCAAAATTTAGCTGTGCATCTGGTACTCCTTCATCTGCGATCGCCTTTTGTAAAGCTGGTAAATAATGTTGCTGCATAAACTCTTCAAATGGTTTATCTTCCACTGCGGGGGGTTTTTCTTTCTTGGCCGCAGGTTTAGCAGCAGCGGGTTTTTCGGTTTCTGCTTGATTTTGATTGGTTTCTTCTGCCATTGCTCAGGTCAATCCTTTATCTAACTGTGCTATAGTCAGTCATTCTTATTTTTACATATCATATTCTTGGCGTTGGTAATTGGTGATTGGGGAAGAGGTGATTGGTAATCAAAAGGAAGAATCATGGAATTAAGTATTGTAGACAACTCTTTGCAAATAGAATTTACTTTAACAGAACAACTTATAGCCATTCGCTTTCACAAACTTTGGCAAATACCCCTAAATCATATTATCTCTGTCACCATAGACCTACCACCAAAAACACTGAAAGATTTACGCGCCCCTGGTACTTTTGTACCGGGATTAATTAAAGCCGGAACTTATTATACAAACAGAGGTAAGGAATTTTGGTATGTGACAAGAAAAAATAATTTTGGTCAGGTTTTAAACATTGATTTAATTAATGAAACCTATCAGAAAATAGTTTTAAATAATATCGAAAATTATCAACAATGGCAACAACAACTAACTCAACACAGATGAACATATAGCAGGAGTCAGGAGTCAGGAGTCAGGAGGAAGTTAATAACCCAATTACCAATTACCAATTACCAGCCTCAACAGATATAATAAGTGTTCAACCAGACATGATATAAGATAACAAAGAATAATTTGTGAGGAGCTAAAAATGGGTAAGAAATATGATGTTTATGGTGTGGGTAATGCTTTGGTAGATATAGAATATGAAGTATCTCCAGAGTTGCTAGAAAAGTTAAACATTGATAAAGGTGTAATGACACTACTAGATGAAGATAGTCAAAATCTTATGTTAGACAATCTCAAACATCTTCATTGTCATAAAAGTTGTGGAGGTTCAGCAGCAAACACAATAGTGGCTATTAGTCAACTAGGAGGAAAAACTTTTTATTCCTGTAAAGTTGCTAATGATGAATTTGGAGAGTTTTATATTCAAGATTTACTCAATTGTCAGGTAGATACTAACTTAAAAAATGCTGATTTGCAATCAGGAATTACAGGTAAATGTTTAGTATTAGTTACTCCTGATGCTGATCGTACCATGAATACATTTTTGGGAATAACAGGAGAATTTTCGAGTCAAGAATTAGTTCCAGAGGCGATCGCAGATTCAGAATATTTATATATCGAAGGTTATTTAGTCACATCTCCCACTGGTAAAGCAGCAGCTATTCAAGCTAGAGATATCGCTAAAAATGCCGGAGTCAAAACCACCATGTCCCTATCTGATTACAACATGGTAAAATTTTTCAAAGATGGTTTATTAGATATCATCGGACCTGGTTTAGACTTTATTTTTGCTAACGAAAGTGAAGCGTTAGGTTTAGCAGAAACAGAAGATTTTCAGGTAGCTGTAGATAAACTGAAAATTCTCAGCCAGAAATTTGCTATTACTCGTGGTTCTAAAGGTTCTGTAGTCTTTGATGGGGAAAAATTAATTGAAATTTCCGCACATCAAGTTCATGCTGTGGATACAGTGGGTGCAGGTGATATGTATGCAGGAGCTTTTCTTTATGGTATTACCCACGGTATGAGTTATGAAGCAGCAGGAAAATTAGCATCTACCGCAGCTTCTCAAGTAGTTACAACCTACGGACCAAGATTAAAAACTGAAGACTTAAAGGCATTATTGACAGCTTAGTATTTTGCTGCAAAACTAATCTTGGTTTTTTTTGATTAATTAACCTTTTTTTGTACTTGTACGGTGTGTCAGAATTTAATATCTGACGCACCTTTATTGCGAGCATCCCAATTTTGAAAAAATAAACGCAGCCACACTCAAAAACCTCTTAAAATCTCTTAACTTTGTGTCCTTTGCGTTCTTTGCGGTTCAATCATATCAAGCCTTGAATGAATTGCGAGATCTCAGAAAAATAAACTTACACATTTGGGATGCTCCCCCTTTATTTTCTTCGTATTGTTGAGATTTTTTGGGATTTATTAACCGCAAAGTTCGCAAAGTACACAAAGGAAAATAATGAGTTATTTTGTGGCGGAAAATTATCAGTCAGTAGCTTAACCACCTGCAATAGCAGGAACAATACTCACTTCATCACCATCTTTTAAGGGTGTTGCTGTTCCACCTAAAAAGCGGATGTCTTCGCTATTAACGTATAAGTTTAAGAAGCGATTTGGTTTCCCCTCTTCATTGCATAAACGCGACTTAATACCTGGACAAACTTGCTCTAAAGAATCAAATAATTCAGCAATGTTGCTACCACTGCATTCTAAGACAGCTTGGTTATTTGTGAATTTTTGCAGAGCAGTGGGAACTAGAACTGTTACGGCCATAGTCTAAAAATTAGTTTTTAGTTTTCAAGTGAGAGTTGGTAGGGGGTTAGCATTGCTCAACCCCTAAAGTCAGTGGTTGATTGTAATTTACCAATGACATCGACTAAACCAGAACTTGTTGCCATTCTAGGCGATCAAGAGTGCGGGATCTTTCTAACGCCCGTTCAAAACTATCAAGTTTGGCATCAATAGTCAAAGGTTCACCAATATAACCTTGTACCGCTTCTTGGGTTTTCAAACCGTTGCCAGTGATGTACACAACTGTAGTTTCATCTGGATCAATTTTACCAGCTTCTACTAATTTTTTCAGCACGGCGATGGTTGTACCACCTGCGGTTTCGGTGAATATACCTTCGGTTTCTGCTAACAGTTTGATACCTTCGATAATTTCTGCATCATTTACTGATTCAATATTACCGCCTGTTTTTTGGGCGATTTCTACAGCATACACCCCATCTGCTGGGTTGCCAATGGCAATGGATTTAGCAATTGTATTCGGTTTTACTGGTTGAATAAAGTCTCTTCCTTCTTTGAAAGCTGTAGCAATGGGAGAACAGCCTTCTGCTTGTGCGCCACTAAAGCGAACTTTTTTACCTTCGACTAAACCAACTTCGGTAAATTCTTGGAAACCTTTATAAATCTTGGTGAACAATGAACCAGAAGCTAAAGGTGCAACTATATGATCTGGTAGTTCCCAGCCTAGTTGTTCTGCAACTTCAAAACCTAATGTTTTAGAACCTTCGGAATAATAAGGACGAAGATTAATATTGACAAATCCCCAACCGTGTGTATTGGCAACTTCTGAACAGAGGCGGTTTACTTGATCGTAGTTGCCTTTGACTGCCATTAAGGTGGGACTGTAAATTAAACTACCTAATACCTTACCAGCTTCTAAGTCAGAAGGAATGAATACACAGCAATCTAAACCAGCATAGGCAGCGATCGCAGCGGTAGAATTTGCCAAGTTGCCGGTACTAGCACAGGAAACAGTTGTAAAACCTAATTCTCTAGCTCTGCTCAGTGCCACAGACACCACCCGATCCTTAAAGCTCAGGGTGGGCATATTTACGGCATCATTTTTAATATAAAGTTTATTTAGACCCAGGCGACGGGCAAGACGATGAGAACGCAATAAGGGAGTCATCCCTGTTCCCACATCTATATAGTTGTCGGTAGCAACGGGTAAAAACTGACGATAACGCCAAATTGAATTAGGACCAGCTTCAATAGTTTCTCGACTGACAGACTGACGCAAAACATCATAGTCATATTTAACTTCCAATGGACCGAAGCACAACTCACAAACATGAGTAGCTTGGAGTTCGTATTCTGCACCACATTCTTTACACTTGAGTGCTTTCAATATGGAAGTGTTGGCTTTGTTTAAGTTTGCGATGGCCTGAGTCATAAACTAGCTTTCCCCGTATATCCGTCAACTGTGAAAAAAATACTAACACGAGGCAAAATACTCGTCAAACATACCCGACAAAAATAGTCGGATATTAGGTTACAGGGAACAGGTGATAGACAGTAAGTAGGGTTTGCTGAATAAACCTAAAACCTTGATATATCAAAGGTTAGAGGCTGATAAACACAGAAATTAGTCCAAGGGTTTTGAAGGGTATACCGGAAAAAGTGTGCATTTTTGGGATTTCAAGAGATGGCAAAGAAATTTTCAAATCTCCTCCTGACTCCTGACTCCTGACTCCTGACTCCTGACTTCCAGAACTCCTAACTC
>NZ_JAQMTI010000047.1:0-13244 GCF_028329225.1 Sphaerospermopsis kisseleviana CS-549
GCTGGGGACTGGGGACTGGGGACTGGTGACTGGTGACTCGTGACTGGGGACTGGGGACTGGGGACTGGTGACTGGGTAATCAGTTTGATGTTTCCTAATCAACTATCAACTATCAACTATCAACTATCAACTATCATTCTAATGAACAAGATGTTTGCAAAGCTTGTCTCAGCAACGTCTCATATTCTTTAGTACCGACGTTATAAGCACCAAATCGGGCTAAATGGGGATTCATCATTTGTGCGTCAAACAATAAAAATTTCCTTTCTCGCAACCTTTCTACTAGCTTCACCATCGCTACTTTAGAACCTTCAGGAATTTTATAAAACATAGATTCACCAATAAAAGCACCTCCAATCACAATCCCTAAAATTCCCCCTGCAAGTTGATCACCGTGCCAGGTTTCAAAACTATAAGCATAACCAGTTTGGTAAAGTAACCAGTAGATTTTTTTTAATTCTTGAGAAATCCAAGTTGTTTCTCGGTTAGCGCATCCATTAACCACACCCATAAAGTCACGGTTAACTGCTACTGTAAACTTTTCTTGGTTGAGAACTCGTTGTAATGACTTGGGATAGTGGAATCTTTCATCTAAGGGAATCAAAGTATGTTCTCTACTTCCATACCATCCCAAGTGATCATGCTCATCAGCCATGAGAAAATATCCTTGAGCATAACCTCGAATAATAGCAGCAACATCATATTCCATAGTTTATGAACATCATAACAAAACCCCCAAAGGAACGCATTTAGCTGTGATTGGACTGCTGCTGCGTTTTTCTCTCTCATCCCAGCTTGAACCATGATTTTGAGATATGGAAAGATTAAAAGCTTGTGTTAAAAGCTTGTTTAACAAGACTTTTACAATCCAAAATCTAAAATCCAAAATCCAAAATCTAAAATCCAAAATGGTATGAGATTACCTTGGTACACAAAATCTATTTAAGATATACAAACATGACTCAGCCAATTCCACCTATTACCCTACCACCTACGGAAAATCCTCAACAAGAAGGCGAATGGTTGCAAAAGCGACTGTTGTTATGGCTAGATACAGAATTTCTTCCCGAACTGGTTAATCAAAAAATTGCCCAACGTGCAGCGCAGATTTTTGTCAGGCAACGCATGGAAGGAGAAGATGATTTAGGATCTCTGGTAATTGCTATTGTTACAGAGATGCAGTCTTTTGATTTTTCTAAAAGCTTTTATGGAGAGTTTGCGATCGCCAACGCCGTTAGCGATCTACTCTTAGACAGTCTGGGAATTGATCGTTGTTGTGGACAATGACAGGTGATTGGGGACTGGGGACTGGGGACTGGGGACTGGGGACTGGGTTATAATTTTTCCTGCTTCCCCTGCTTACTGTCACCTATTCCCTATTCCCTATTCCCTGGGTTAATGACTACCAGCTAGACTTGACAACCCCAGGTAATAAACCTTGGTGCGCCCATTCCCGCAGAACGTTCCGAGATAGTCCAAAATCACGGTAAACTCCTCTGGGGCGACCTGTTAACCAGCAACGGTTTTGACGGCGGCTAGGTGCGCTGTTACGGGGTAGTTGTTGAATTTGGCGGTGAATTTCTAACTTATCTAGGGGAGATTCTGCTGATCTGAACTCTTCTAGCAGGGCTTCCCGTTTTGCAGCGTATTTTTCCACCATTTTAGCGCGTTTCTTCTCGCGCTCAATCATGCTCTTTTTAGCCATAAAATATCTAATCTATTAAAAGGCAGCGTTTTCTATTCTACACTCTCTGGGTCTGGAACGTCTCTATCAAAGCAAAAAAATCCGTCGTTTGCTAATTATCATTTTTTTGGTGTTTTTCCGCAATAGAGGTAGTAAATCTTCTTGACACGGACAGAAAACCCTGTTACGCTAATCTCGAGGAGGAAGAACTATCTTGTGTGCATAAACAGGTTGTGTCAAGTTTTGTCAAATCATGAAATTAACAATAACTTCATCTTCAACTTTATTTTCTGAGCTTGTGCGATCGCTATTCTCCTGCAATTGATAAAATTTCTACACACAACTGTTTACGAATCCAGAAGCCATTAGCAGTCAAATCATCTAATATCGGTTTTACTAGCGGAATAATCCCTTTTTGTTTAGCAGCTAGTACAATACCTAATAGTCCAGTAATCTGCAATCGGGACTTGATAGCCTCATTTCTGCATTTTCGCTCATCAATAATTAGTCTATCAGCATTTAACTCTACAGTAAGAGCGATCGCTTCGGCTTCTCCAGGATCTAAAATTTTTTGTAGAGTGTCAACTAAATCAACGTTGGTAACAGGTATTACTAACAATAATCATAGCCAATTGTTAGCTTCCAAACTCTTGACATCCTCTCTCAGTTCAGCAATATCATAATGAAGAGGAATTTTGCGACTAGCAAGCAATCGCTGAAACTCAAGTTGATTCATACCGACAAAATTACTCGCTTGTCCTAAAGTAAACCGTTCTTGTGTAAACAACAAGATAGCTATTTCCTGAATTAATTCCTTGTCAGACATTGGAATTGTCTGCAAAACCTCATCTGTAATCACTACACTCATCTTTTTACCTCATCAACTTCTTGAAGTTATCCTCAAATTTCTATTACACAGCAGCAATATATATATTTCTAAGTTTAGCCTACTTTTAATTTATTGATAAGTCGCGTAAGTAATAAAAGCGATCTTTTGTCCAATCATCTTCTTTAATTCTTCCTAAGTAACCTGTTAATGGTGATGATAGTTCTATTAATATTTCTTGTACTATTTCATTTGTTAAGTTTGATTTATAAATGGCGTTATAGTATGTACGAATTTCTATCACTGTGACATTATTTTGGTTGTTTAATTGAGTCATTTCTTTGACTACTTGAATAATATGCGATCGCAATTTTATTTCTTGTTCTACTTTTTCTATATATTCTTTAATTTTATCATCCACTAAACCATAATTACCTTGTTGCAAACATTGTTTTAACTCAATTAAATTAACTGAGTTTTTATACTTAGTTTGCAGTTCTACCAACTTCTCTAAAGTTTCTGGACTAATCATATAAATTCCATTATTCAGCATAGTTAATTCAGCAGGTTTTGTTAATTCACCAGCAGCTACAATTAATTTAAGGCAATTATTATACTTTTCTTGAAGATGATTATTACCTAACTGTATTAATTGTCCTGGTGTTTTGCTAGGTATTTTTTCGGTTTTAGTAGCTTTACATTCTCCTACAACTTGATAAGGATACTCACAATAAAAGTCTACACCACCAGCGCCGCCTAGTTTATCAGGATCTAGGTTGGCTTTAGGGTTAATATTGGAACACGAAAAACCTAATTTAATTAAACTTTTTCTCACCAATTTTTCAAATTCGTTACCATCACTAGAATTACCAACTTTAGCAATATTTTTGATCCAAGCTAAATCAGAATCTAGTGTATTTATAGTTGCTTCATTACTCCAACCTAAAAATACTTTGATTTCATTTTCTAACTGTTGTGTTGCTGGGTTATTTTTAGCAATTGGTAATAATAAACTTTGTAATTCTTCCAGTGCAGGATGTAGTGGAGTTTGGCGGTTTTCTAGTTGTTGTTTCCGTTGGTTAAATACATGATCACTTAATACGGGTTTAGCTTCAGATACAGAAATGTTATTAGGTAAAGGTGCAAATTTTCCTAGTTTTTCTTGAATATTAGGAATAGCTGGAATTTCATAAGGTTTATCTAGATGATAAACTCGTAAATAGGCAAGGAAAAAATGCGGACGATTTTGTAATATTTCCTCAAATCTTTCTGGTTTCCAGATGGTCAATTGAGATAAAATATCTAGTTGTTTAGATATATCTGTCATTTCCAAAAATTCACATCTAGCCCAAGATATAATTGCAACTTCCCCAGAATAAACGTTATTGTTAACAGTTTGAGTAGTAGCTAAAAAACTTGAACTGTAATATTTATCTATTGCTATTGTAGAAATATCAACAGGATAAAGGGCGAATGTTTGCCCCAAATTTAACAATTTTTGAGGTAAAGCAGTAATAATTCGCCCTTGTATTAAAGCTTCAACATCAGGAGCAGGTAAACACAAGGCGTTATAAATTGAAACTGATTTATTCATAATTCATTAACCAAATAAATCACTTAAATCATCGCTATCTTCTGTTTCATCTATAGTTGAAGAAGTGAGAAATTCATCTATAATATCTTCATCATCAATATCAGGCATATTACCAGATGGATCACTTAAAATTTCTCTCAATAACAAATTATCAAATGTGATATTATTTTTAGAGATAATATCAAAAATCTGTTCTTCTGTTAAGTGATAATTTTGTCGCTTTTGATAAATGGCTAATATTGCTATTAGTGGACGAATTTGATCTTCAATTAAATCTACATTTTCACCTCCTTTTTGTAAGATTAATTCATCAAGTAGCTTATATGCTTCCGATTTTTTCTTCATTTGTTCTATTTTTGATTTAGAACGCACTAAACAACCACGAGTTAAATCAAAAGTTTCATAATCAGTTAACCGTTTGAGTCCGGCATTTAATGTAAATTGGGAATCTTGAATAACTGCTACACCAATTTTTACTTCTTTTCCATTTTCATTACCAATAAGTTTAAAGTTGATAAAGTTTCTATTCTGTGCTTTAGGCTTGATATCATTGGTAATATCTTCAATCATTACTCCTTCTAAGGTTTGTCCTTTTAAAGTATTAAAGCCAAAATAAAGAGATTCAGCAATAAGAGAACCATCCTCTATATATTCTTCAAATTTGACTTCGCTTTCTCTTGTAAATGCTAGTTCAAATCTTTCAAGCGGATCTGAAGGAAGTTTCTCTTGCTCAACCTTAAAATTATCTGCACACCATCGTAAAGCTTCCCTAACACTTGGTTTATTTTTACCGTATTCTCTAAGTTGACCTTCTTCAAATGGATAAAGTGGATGGGGAGGAATTAAATTTTTTGAACTATAATATTCTCCTAACCATACTGTTGCTAATTGCACCATAGAATCAGCATTAATAGTATCTAAATTGAGGGGTTTACCTTGTGTAAATTTGGTAATCCTGTCTGGTGTACCACCAGGTATTGTCTTGATCTTGTTAGTCCATATTTCCGGCATCATCACAGTGAGAATAACAATACCTTGGCTAAATTCATAGTTCTCTAAAGTATCATGGAGAATTTTAACCAAATTAGCAATTACACATTCTGTTGGTAAACCATCCTCAGTAGAATTATTGTAAACATCTATTTCATCAAAACAAATAACAACTGTATTATAAAAACTGACTAGATTTAAAATTTGCTGAATATTCTTGAGTGCTTCCGCTTCTCTATCTTGATTAGTTTTAGAAAGATTAGGTAACCCCAACTCATCAGCGTTTAATTGAGCTAATTCTTCACCAGATAGCCATTTAATAGCAAAAGGGGATTGCGTTTCTGAAAGTGTCCACAAAATAGCTCTAATAATGTAAGGATCTGCATCAGGTTTATTTTTAATCACCTGTTTTTGCAGAGCATTCATGAGATTTTTATTTTTAGTCAAACTGCTTTTATAAGCTTGGTCAAATTTTTTGACTAACTCTGCTGGAGGAGGGGCATTTTCTCTACCTTCATTAGCCATAGCTGCGGCTACTTCTTGCCACTGCATTACTTCCTGACTACCAGTTTTACTGAGACTATCTGCTAAAGTTTGTTGGAATTGGTACTTAACTAAATTTAAGTCTGTATAGTTACTACCACCTGAATAGACAAATAAAGCACCACCTACTTTTTCTAGTTCATGACGAATACGACTAAGGAGGTGCGTTTTACCAACTCCCTTTTGTGCAGTGATCGCAATTGAAGTTACTTTATCTTGACTAGATTTACTTTTCTTGACAACTTCGATGGCTTTAAAAACTTTATTAGAAGCATGACTATTTAAGGTAGGTACATCAGGAAATCCTTTTCCCCAAATATTCTGTTGTTGAGTAATACCAGCGTTAGTAAATGGATTATGGCTATTAATGGCAGCGTTAACTGCTTCTATAGGTGAAATAGGGGTATCTGTCATGGTAATTTCTCTTGTGTAAGGAACGAAAAAGTTTAATGAACAAGTTTTGAAATAATGTTATTAAATCAAACGTTTAGCATAAGAACGTAATTGTGTACCAGGTATAGAAATTGAATCTTCCCGTTTATCAGAAGTAAAATCTGGTATTTCTCCTGTCATCAGCTGCAAAATATCATCAGCTTGCATTTCTACTAGCCATTTATTGAATTTTTCACGGCTAATTCGTTCACCTATTTCTCTTCTAATGCGATAAATAGGTACTAAATCATCTAAGTTGTAATCCTGGTTCAACTGATCATAAACATCTAAAGCTACAGTTTTAAACTCCTCATAAGAACCAATAACCCCACCCTTAACCCCATTACCTGACGCAACCGGCGCACCTACCGCAACATCAATATCACTGATCCACCGCAATAGTGCATTAGCAGCCCAAGTACCAACAATAGTTCCCTCAAACTTAAACTCTTTACTACGCAAACCCGCACCCAACACCTCTAAACCCGTTGGTGACGTGAGAGTATAACTAATAGCAGATCCTTTTTTAGAGACAGCGATCGCTCCCTGTGCTTCTAAATCCTCTAAAATACCTTGATACTCGGTCATCTTCTGACCTTTAGACACTACCCGCTTGCTTAACTTACCCTTAGCAACCTTCTGCTGACTTGCTCCCAAATCCCACAACGCAAGCAGCAAGCGAGTTTTAGCGTAACTTACCTGTAAATCCTTAGTCTTTGAACTCATGGTGATGTGTGTTAAATAACTGCAAATATTATAATAGTGATTGTAATTTTTATGTCACCACAATCAAAAAATTGTTTAATTTCTCGATATTTATTATAAATTGCTCAAAATTTCCACACAAAAAGCAACAGAGAATTTACGTAACTTATAAAAAAATAAAAATAAAAGTAGGTTGGGTTGACGCAAAGCACCCGAACATAATCACCAACAAAATAACGTATAATTAAAATAACGTATAATTAAAGGCTACAACATATAAAAACGAAAATAAAATTTTAACTGATGGGAAAACTAAACTTTCTTAATGTGGTA
The DNA here is from genome assembly GCF_028329225.1 of Sphaerospermopsis kisseleviana CS-549. Classification (NCBI taxonomy): domain Bacteria; kingdom Bacillati; phylum Cyanobacteriota; class Cyanophyceae; order Nostocales; family Aphanizomenonaceae; genus Sphaerospermopsis; species Sphaerospermopsis kisseleviana. The sequence continues at coordinate 7,108 of NZ_JAQMTI010000047.1, forward strand.
TTTTGCCATAAATGCAAGATAATGATGTAATTTTTACATAAAATAATTAAACTAGTGACAAAAATAACAGATGATGAAAATGACATTGTTTGTTACTGCTATTCCCCACTACAATATACCCAATGTAGTGGGTTTTATCTGATATTCAGGTTTTTGAACTATGTCAGACTCCAAAGACGCGCAACCAATGTCATGTAAGAGTATTTGTAAAGACTGTGCTTTTTTTGTCCAGGAGGAATGCACTCACCCTGATGAATTAGGGGTTAATTGTGCTACTGTCATTTTTTGTAATTCTTTTACTCCAGCAGTAGAAGTTGATAGTCCTTGTGTGACTTTTGGTAATGATGATGAATATTAATGAAAAACGGAAGGTAGAAACTTCCTGATAGCATTTCCAGTCAGGAGAATGGGAACGAGGAAAAGTAGGAATTATTATATAATTACTTAAAGAAGCTACCAAAAAATCTCACAATTTCTTTGCGGAGGTTTCCAGCAGATGAAAGCAATTCAACCTACAAACCTTGCTAGTTCAAATCTTTATAATGAAGATTTTTATTTATGGATAGAAACTACAGCTAAACAATTAAAAAATGGTAACTTTGCAGAAATTGATTTAGAGAATTTAATTGAAGAGATCGAAAGCATGGGAAGAAGTGAAAAAAGAGCATTAAAAAGTAACTTATTAATTTTATTAATGCACCTTCTCAAATATAAATATCAACCAGATAAACGCAGTAATAGTTGGTTATCTACTATTTTTGAACATAGACGCAGATTGAAAGAAGAATTAACTGAAAGTCCCAGTTTAAAAAAATATTTTTCTGAAGTATTTAGCGAATGTTATCAAGATGCGAGAAAACTAGCATCCTTAGAAACAGGTTTATCAGTTGATACTTTTCCTGTAGACTGTCCTTTTACTACAGATGAAATTTTAAATCAAGATTATTTACCAGAATAAACTTGATGCAAGTAATCAGCTATCAGTAATCAGCTATCAGCTTTCATCTATAGATAGAAAAAACAAAAATATGTCAATAAATGATGTGCTTGCAGACTTTGAGGGTGATGATTTTGTTTCTCCAAGACTTATATGTGCTACTTATACTTTTAACCAACAAGGTACTTCACTTTATTATTATACCTATGGTCAAGATTCGCAAGGATTTGACGCTGGGTTAAAGTTAGATTTTTTTGCTGATAAAGTCCGGTTTACAAACTTTAAAAAACCACATCCAGTAAAAAAGTATGAACCATATTTTGATAAATTTATTGATGGATGTTCTTGTAGTTACGATGAAATACAGCAAAAATTTACATTATCAAGTTCTATAACAATAGAGACATTAAACATCATGGCACAACATTGGATGATTTCAGTTGATATATTTATAAATACTTTATTAGTTGCCTATTATTTGTTGTGGGATGCTGAAGATAATGATTGGATTAATAGTTCTTTCTGGGAATGTGGAGATTTCAAAGGTGTTTTACCTTATCCAAAACGTTGATTTTATTATATTTTCTAATAAACTTTTTTATCTTATCTTCTCCTCTTCCTTTGCGTCTTTGCGTCTTTGCGTGAGAAAAAAAGGAAGGTAGAACCTTCCTAATAACATTCCCAGTCAGAGACTGGGAACGAGAATTGACTATTTACCGTTTTTAATTAAAACCCGTTCGGCAATTTTATCCGGTACTTCTTGCAGGTGATCATATTCCCAATGGAAAGAACCAACACCCAAGGTAAGCGATCGCAATTCTACAATAAAATCGTGCATTTCTGCTTGGGGTAAGTATGCAGAAACATTATCCCATCCTGACCAATCTTGTCTACCTTCATAACCCAAAATTTGTCCCCGTCTACCACTTAAAAGTTGTAAAACTTTAGAGGTAAACTCACTAGGAGTATTCACATCTACCTTTAAAATTGGTTCTAAAAGGGTAGGTTGTGCTTGGGGTACTCCTGTTTGCATTGCGAGACGTGCAGCTTGTTTAAAAGCTTGTTCTGAACTATCAACGGTGTGATAAGAACCATTAGTTAATGTCACCGCAACATCAACCATCGGGAAACCTAAAGGACCATGTGCAAGAAATTCTTTCACTCCCATTTCTACCCCAGGAATGTATTGTTTAGGAACAACACCACCAACAATTGTTTCCCGGAAATTGAAACCTTCTCCCCTTGCTAATGGTTGAATGTCTAAATAAACATCTCCAAATTGTCCATGTCCACCACTTTGATGTTTATATCTACCATGAACTGCGTTTACTGGTTTGCGGATAGTTTCTTTGTAAGGAATTTGGGGAAGATGGGTAGACATGGGTAAATTATATTTGCGTCGCAGTCTATCTAACGCAACTTGCAAATGTATCTCACCTTGTCCCCACAAAATTACTTCGTGGGTGTCTCCATGTTGTTCCCAAGCTAAAGCGGGATCTTCTTCTAATAACTTAGTAATAGCACCACTAAGTTTGACTTCATCATTACGTTTTTCGGGTGTTATAGCTAAAGCAAAAACTGGTTCTAATTCTTCTGCTTTTGGTAATTGTTTAATGTGGGAATTGGTAGAAATTGTATCTCCGGTTTTAACTCCTTCTAACCTAGAAATAGCAACAATTTCTCCAGCTACAGCTTCGTTAATTTGCTGTTGTTGTTGTCCCATTAAACGGTAAATTCCACCAGCACGAATACCATTTAAAACAATACCATCTGTTAACGTTCCTTGCCAGACTCGCACTAAGGAAAGTTTGCCACCTTGGGGAGTATAAAAGGTTTTGAGAACTTGCGCTAAAGGAGTATCACTAATTTTTTCTAAACGCCGTTCCATTGTGGTTTCTGGTGCTGGTGCTTCCCTTAATATTGCTTCTAATAAAGGTCTCACACCATAATCTTGTTCTGCAATTCCAAAGAAAACTGGTACTACTAAATCAGCACCTAGTTCTAGTTTTAAATCTTTGAGAATTTCTTCTTGGGGTGGTTCGATATCTTCTAATAATTCTTCCAACAAATGATCATCAAAATCAGCCAAAGTTTCTAACATTTCTGCTCTTGCTTGATGTTCTTCGGCTTTTAATGCTTCTGGAAATGGGATAGGATCAGCAGCAGCACCAGGATGATATTGATAAGCTTTTTCACTTACCATATCAATAAATCCTGTGAGTTCTTCCCCTTGCATAATGGGGAATTGATGCAGCACTAAAGGACGACTAGAAACGGCTTTGAGGGCGTTTAATGTTTCTAGAACATGAATATTTGCCCGATCCATTTTATTCACAAATACGATGTGGGGAATTTCCCAATCATCGAGAAATTTGAATAATGGGGCTAAAGTTAAAACTCGATCTTTGATGGGTTCGCAAACAACAATTGCTGCATCAATTCCCATTAAAGCATTATAAGTTTCTTGGACAAATTCTACTGAACCAGGACAGTCTATAAAGGTGAAGCGTGTATTTTCGTATTCTGTACAAGCTGTGGAAACTTCTACACTCATGCGGCGATCGCGTGCTTCATTAGCACTATCTCCGACTGTGTTACCATCTTTAATGTTACCTTTGCGAGAAATTGCTCCGGTGACAAATAACAAACTTTCTAATAATGTGGTTTTGCCACTAGAATAGGGTCCAACAATTGCTACATTCCGCGAACCGGATTTTACTTTTTCGCTCATAAACCCTCCTTTACGGTGATTCCCTCAACCGCATTATGTATTTTTCAGGAGTAATTTTTTTAGCTTTCAGCAGTCAGCTTTCAGCTTTTTAACAGCTATACTCAAAATTGTTATTGGCTTATTTCACTGATTTATCAAACATTATGACTACTGTACGGGCAAAGTAGGCGCGAAGCATTCGGAAAATAGCCTTTTCATAAAATTGATAATTAGTCGCCCGAATGCTTCGCCTCTACGACTCTTGACTCCTGACTTTTTTATTATCCATCTTTTAAGCTCGGTGCAAAAAAATTGTAGTTTATCGTAAGATTAAGATTAAGTAATATTAAGCTATGCTAATTTATATACCAATTATAAAATATTTGTTAAAAAATAGGTTCATACTCAATATTTAGTGACAATATTATTCGGCTAATTTATGACTATTTCCTTAAAAAAATATCCTTTTATTGGCATTGTTACTTTACTGGTACTAGGTATCAATATTAAACCAGTATTTTCCACTTCTCCCCATTTCCCCATTTCCCCATCTGCTGTCACCTGTCACCTGTCATCTGTTACCTGTCACCTCTTAGCTCAAACTCCTCGTCAAATTGCTTTAGACTGGTTAAATAGGGGTTTACAAGCTATTCAAAGGGGAAAAATACAAGAAGCTATTAACGCTTTTCGTCAAGCAACACAATTAGATCCGACTTTAGCAGCAGCGCATTATAATTTAGGGTTAGCACTGCGACAAACTGGAAAGTTACAACCAGCAGCGGACGCATTTTATCAAGCAACCCAAGCCGATCCACAGTTTGCATTAGCTTTTGCAAATTTAGGTAGTGCTTTGTTAGAAGGGAATAATTTACAGTTAGCAAATGATTATTTACAACGAGCTTTACAACTAGATCCAAAATTGGGTTTTGCTCATTATAACTTAGGATTGATACGAGAAATTAAAAAAGATTGGGATGGGGCGATCGCCTCTTTTCAACAAGCGATCATACATAGTCCAAATTCTCCAGAACCTTCCTATCATTTAGGACTTTGTTATTTACAAAAAGGTAGAATTGAACTAGCAAAATCAGCATTTACCGCTGCAATAACTATCAATCCCAGATATGCAGAAGCTCATTATAATTTAGGTTCAATTTTATTTAATCAAGGCAAATTTAACGAAGCATTAGCAGCATTTAGAAAATCCACCCAAGCAAATGCAAATTATGCCGATGCTTATTATGGTGCAGGATTAGTATTTGTACAATTGAAACAATATCCAGAAGCCGTAAAACTAATCAAATATGCGAGAGATTTGTATAAAAATCAAGGTAATACTCAATGGGTGAATAATGCCGACAAATTGTTAACACAAATACAAAAATTAAATAACAAACCACGCTGAGGCAGAAAACATTAATGTTACGTAAAAATAGGAATATTGGTAAGAGTTCAGAATTGAGTCAGTAGGGGTTTAGCAATGCTAAACCCTAACAGTAGTCAGAATATTTGATCGATTATCAACCTAATGATTTTTGGTGTAACCCTAAAAAGCTGACTGCTGATAGCTGATAGCTGATAGCTTACTGACTGCCATTGGAATGTAAACAGTCATGCAAAAACGCTTCAAGAGTAGATTTTTATTTTGCGATCGCTGGTTAGATCGCTATGCAATAGTGCGTAACATGGAGGCTTTTCAAGACCTCATAGTGATGGTATTATGTTTAGCCTTATTTGCGGTAATGTTGATACAATTGTGGGGGATAGTTATTGCCATCATTAATTCATTAGACTACAAAGAATTGACATCAAAAATACTATTTGTGTTAATTCTCGTGGAATTATTTCGACTACTCATAGTTTACTTACAAGAACATAGTATTTCCGTAGGTGTAGCCGTGGAGGTGGCAATAGTTTCCGTACTGCGGGAAGTAGTTGTTCATGGTACGTTAGATATTTCCGGCACACAAACAGCAGCAATTTGTAGCTTATTACTCATTTTGGGGGGACTATTATTAGTATGTGCGAAAACACCCCACATGGACTGCATGAGTGCAAACACAAAATATTGTCCTATCGTGCATCAAGAGAATAGAGAAATACAAAACAAATTCGTATTTCAGTATTCCGATGAATATGAGGATAACCCACCTCTGTCAAAGTAAATATAGCAGTGGATAGATCCCCAACTTCTTGAAGAAGTCGGGGATCTGGGTATGACGTTTTTTAAAGTTGAGTTACTTAAAACCTTGTTCAATTATTAACTGAATACTTCTATCTAAAGGTAATAATTTTGTCCACTTTGAGATAGATGAATATAACTTAAATAACCTGTATAAATTCAATAAATAGGGCTTGCTGAATAAACTCAAAACCTTGATAAATCAAGGGTTTCAGGTGGAAAATCAGGAAATCAGTGCAGGATTTTTCAGGGGTATACTCCTAAAAGCGTGCATTTTCCGGGTGAAATTTCAAAGAATTGGTTACTAA
>NZ_JAQMTI010000048.1:0-12606 GCF_028329225.1 Sphaerospermopsis kisseleviana CS-549
AAGGATTTGAGGATGTCTTTGACAATCTTGGGAAATGAATTTATAATCATGATCAAATCAATATTTTGATATAGCTTGCTCAAATTTTAATATATTTTGGGCTATTTTTATCACAGATTTCTTAACATTCAACACTTCTGCTCTGGATGGTACTGTTATTTATTTAGTAGCACCTGATAAACGCGCTTTTGGTGCTGGTAATTCGGTTTTTAAAGCTGCTAATGGTGTGGAGGAAACTGTACAAACTAATCCTAATTTATCTCCATCTGTAAATAATTTCGCTTATCATGTTTCTTTAGAAACCCCTCCTGATGCTTGGGGAAAAAGAAATATTCAAGGACATAGTGGTTATAATGAAGATCAATATAATTCTTTAGCTTGGTTAATTGCCCAAAGTCAAGTTCCTGATGAGAGAATTACTACTCATCGTGATGTTGATATTGCTAATGGTAAGGTTGATCCTTTAAGTTTTGATTTTGAGAAGTTTTTTAATAAGTTGCATTCTTTTAGAGAGTTGAGGAGTTTTAATAATTCGTAATTTATTTAAAGTCTTTTTGGTTTTTTAGTTCTTGTACTAAATGATGTACTTTTGTGGATGGGTTTGTACATCCATCTTCATTAGGGTGTTTATTTTCTAGTTTCATGGCGTTATTTATTGCCATTTCTTGGTTGGGTTGCAATTTTGAATAGAGCAATTTATCAGTTTTATCATATTTTTCTCCCTGCTTGAGAATACCAGCTTTTCTCATTTCTGCTTCTAGTTGGGGACGTAATTCATTGTAACTACCAAAGGGACTGGGAGTGTAGTAATAATGAAGGAAAAACCAAAATTCAAAACAAGGTATTGATGTGATAGGAGTACAATTATATTCTTTCGCACGGTTAAGAGCTTGTTTATATTTTTCAGGTTTATTATCGTCATCAAATACACAAAATACTTGATCAACTTTCTCAAATTTAATGTGATTATTTAATTTTATAGCTTCATTAACAATTACAAGGGGATCACCGCCGTTAGCGGAGACAATTTCAATTTTGATTGTTGGTAATCTAAGTTCACGTTTGAGAGAATTAAAATAATTATACTCTGTTTCCTCCCCTTCAACTACAATTAAAAAGTTTTTTCTAGGTTGGTTATTTCCTGAACGTCGTTTTAAATTATTGGTAGATTTTCCTCTTGACATATTTTTCTATATTTCTAAATACTTAACCCATTAATAAAAGGAATAGCACCATATCGCCCTAAAAGATAACCTTTTTGTAAAGATTCATCTTCACGGGGTCGAAAATCTAGTAATGAATATAATTTAGTCATGCTGTTATCTTTTTCTGTAAACCAGATTTGATCAGGTCTGAATATTTCTTCATCCAATAGTGTTGTATCATGGGTTGTAAATATTAATTGGGCGTTGTTGTGATTAATTTCTGGATCATTAAACATTTTGATTAATGCGTTGGATAGAACTGGGTGCAAGCTTCTATCTATTTCATCTACTATTAATAATTCTCCTTTTTCTAATACATCTAACCAAGGTCCTGACATCTCAAATAAACGTTGTGTTCCATCAGATTCTTCATCCATATTCAATTCATAAGTTTTATCTTCTGAATCATTCATTTTGTGAACTGTTACTATTCTCATGGCTTTTGGTTCATGTATGATACTTTCTATGTCTGGATTATCAATTTCTTTGTTGATTAAACCTTTTAATACTTGCAGGACTTCTTCAGGCACATTTATCAACTCAGGTCTAATATCATAAATACCAATATCCGCTTCACTCAATATTTTCACAACTTTTTCACGGAAAACTTGATTTTCTTGACATTTTTTAAATGTAAATCCTTTTGAATTTACGTTAATAGTCAGCATATTTATTTGATCTCGAAAATATTTATATATTTCTTTTAATTGAGGATGGTCATTTTGTGCTGCATGGGACAAAAACAAAGAATTGTAGCGTGTAAATGTTTTAATCTTTCCATTTTCTCCCTTGAGTTTTTCACTAAATGACCATTCATAGTTTTTATAATCTTGTGATTCTTGTGATTCGGTGTTTTCAATTATATGTTTTTTACGATAAAACCAGTTTTGCTGTTGTTCATTGGGATATGCAATTAACCATTCTTCATGAATTTGATCTTGAGTTGCAGAAATTCCATATTCATAACGAGTATCTTTATGAATAAAAATTGCCTCAAATATTGTAGGTTGGTTTGATGATTCACTATTTAATCTAAATGGTTCAAGCGGTAATTTATCACCTGGGTTGATTTTAGTAGCCGAGTTAACAATAATTTGTTTAAGTGTAACAATAGCTTTAATTAAATTACTTTTTCCTGACGCATTTGGTCCATAAATTGCCGCACTTGTAACCAGGTGTAAATCATCTGTATTCGGCATGGGAAAAGTGTTACTATTGAGCATGGTTTCATCATCTTCAGCAGCTACCATACTCAATGTTTGCTTTTCTTGAAAAGAACGATAATTTTCTACACTAAATTCTATAAGCATGATTTTATATTTATAGTTAATTATCAGCTTTATGACTCAAGCATACAGAATAAATCAATAAAAATAAATAGCTCCGGGGATAAAACCAGAGCTATTTTGAAGATACAACAATATACAACGAATTACTTACTAAAACTATAAATCTGTTGTGTCTCCAAGCGATCGCTCAATAATGAAGGTTTAATTTCTTTTCCAAAAACCTGCCGATCTAACTGTACTTGTAAATTACTCAAAGGATCACTACCAGCAGAAATCAGAAATTCTAACTTCTGCACATAGGGTAAATCTAGTAAATTATCCAAAATTTGCCCTATCGCTTGCAAGTAAGGATGTCCTTTTTGTTGATACCAATTAGCATCAGCAACATTTGGCTGATCAAATCCCAAATGCACAGTTAATGATGGTTGATCAAATAAAGCAATTCCTAAAGGTCGCGCTTCTTCCTGTAACAATAAATGATTATCTTTTGCTAAATGTCTGATTTTCTCTAAACGTTCATAACGTTTGGTGACAGATTCCGGTTCATCTTCCCAGTCTAATGCTACTGTCACCAGATAAGTTTGTAACAACATATGTCCCAGTTTCTTAGCTTTTGTAGCTAGATAACGGGAATTGAAATCATTAGATTCTATCAGCAAAGGTACACGATCTACAACTTCCAAACCATAGCCTTTCACACCCGCAATTTTACGGGGATTATTAGTAATGAGGCGAATTTTTTTAACACCCAAATCCATGAGAATTTGCGCCCCCATGCCATAATCTCGCAAATCCGCAGGAAAACCTAAACGCTCGTTTGCTTCTACCGTATCCAGTCCCATATCCTGCAAAGAATAGGCTTTAAGCTTGTTGATCAAACCTATACCCCGGCCTTCTTGACGTAGGTAAACTACGACACCTTGACCGGCATTTTCAATCATTTTTAATGCGGCTTTTAACTGCATTCGGCAATCACAACGCAAAGACCCCAAAGCATCACCGGTCAAACATTCTGAGTGCATCCGCACCATTACAGGTTCATCACCGAAATTTGCCGGATCACCCTTGACAATTGCCACATGATCTGTATTATCCAAAGTGTGACGGTAGCCGTAAATATCAAATTGTCCAAACTGGGTAGGTAATTTAGTGACAATTTCTCGATAAATCAGGCGATCATTTTGCAGACGATAACTAATTAAATCCGCAATACTGATAATTTTTAGTTTATGGACTTTGGCATATTCAACTAGCTGTTGTAATCTTGCCATTGAACCATCAGGATTTTGAATTTCACAAATCACCCCAGCAGGGTATAATCCTGCTAGTCGCGCTAAATCAACTGCCGCTTCTGTGTGTCCTGCACGCTTCAGCACACCCCCAGCTTTAGCCCGAATCGGGAAAATATGCCCAGGACGGCGCAAATCTTCGGGTTTTGTAGCAGGGTTGAGAGTTACCTGAATGGTACGCGCTCGATCTTCAGCAGAGATCCCCGTACTGACTCCTAAATGGGGCCCTGCATCAATGCTGACGGTAAAAGCGGTTTGGTTAGTATCTGTGATGTTGCTGACCATGAGGGGAAGGTCAAGTTCATCCAGGCGATCGCCTGTCATTGCTAAACAAATCAAACCCCTAGCTTCCACCGCCATAAAATTAATCATATCCGGGGTGGCAAACTGGGCAGCACAAATTAGATCACCTTCATTTTCGCGATTTTCGTCATCTACCACCACAATAGAACGACCGGCTTTAAGGTCAGCTAAAGCGGCATCAATAGAATCAAATTTAAAGGTTTGGTTATTATTGGACTGTGACACAGGAAATTCTAGCTACCAAGGTAAATTTTTTTAACAATTATTTCAATATTGTAGCCTGTTTGTCGAAACTAGAGCGATCAGGAGTCAGGAGTCAGGAGTCAGGAGTCAGGAGTCAGGAGTTGAGATATTGTATTGTCATGTAATGCTTGGGCTTTTTATACTGCTTTAATTTCCATTAATTTTTGTACTACAGGATGGGGGTTTTTACGCTGTTCCTCTCGCATTTTATGACTCCACTCTGGCCAGTCGGCTATATACTGACTAACTTTTTCTTTTTCGTGATGATAATACAAAATAGTCGCATAGACTTGTTCTATGGTCAGACTCGGAAACATTTGGCTAATTTCTTCCGGTGTTCTGGCACGATATATTCATATAAAATGGTTTCTATACCAATGCGAGAGCCTTTTAAACGAATATCCTCTGGACTAAGAAAGTTAAAGTAGTCTTCTAGTTGCATGATTTGAGTTCTCCTGTAGAATTATGTTTTGGGTGGAAAACCGATGGATGTTGATGGGTATATTTTAACTCTTGAAGATAATGGAACACTGCAATTAGTCAGTCTCAAACAACAAGTTAAAAAATTAAGAGGTTTATTAAAAGATAAATCACCTGATAGAAGTTTGGTAGATGAACTTATTCAGGAACGCAGACAGGAGTATTTAAGTGAATAAATCTGTGTTAGATGCTTCTGCTTTTTTATCTATCGCTATTCATAAAATGCGGAACTTCGCCCAAATTTCCGAGGAGGATCAACATTTTCAAAACGAACAGCTTTAGTATCAAAAGCAATGATGGTTCTAGATTTTCCAAACATATCAATAGAGTAACATTGTTCTGGTAAAATCGGGGCAACAATCCGTTGATTTCCTTCCCAGTTATAGATATGTACCTCAGCACAAGATTGAACTCGCTCTAAGTTCAATGTCCAGTAAAATGTTTTTCCTAAAATTGCTAATGTGCGTAAACCTTCCGGTGCTTCATGCAGTTTTGTTTCATCATCAACATATTTATCTAGTTGTTGGGGAGGAATACCTGTGCGGACAATGACAATTTCATTCTTCATATTTTTTGATTTTTTTGATTTTTTGATTTTTTTGATTTAAAATTTATAAATCATGGAAATATTCAAAAGCTTCTTTAATTAATGACAATTTATTTTCAGGACATTGATAAACTCTTGGTTTTCCTTCAGAACTACGTTTAGATGGTTTAAGTGGAAGTCCTAACTGTTCTTTTGCATGAGCAATCCAACAGGTTTTTACTGTTACCTGATGTTTATTTTTAATGTAATCCTGGATTTGTTTATAAGTAGTCATATTTGACAATTCCCAGATTTATAAGCGGTTTCCAATTCATTAGGAGAAGGCGGGTAAATAGCGAACCAGTCAAAGTTAAAAACATCTTCACGTTCAGCATGAATATTATTTGTAGTAATCAAACCATTTCCTGGCAGTCCAGTTGTTTGATTAACTACTATAACTGTTAAGGGTGGAAGTTTATTTTGCTGACAATAATACATGATGTGTCCCAATATGGGAGCTAAAGTCCCTGAACCTTGAAAACCAAGAATTTCAGCTAACATTTTATAGGTTAAAGTTTGGCGGTTCACTGCTTTGCTGATCAAAATTTGCCATATTTGTAAGGCACGTTTTGGATGCGTTGGGTTTTCGTTAAAGGTTTTGTACATTTATTTGCTATAAAAAGTACACTCTAAAAAAATACAGGTAATAGCTTGTCAGTTAAAATAATAATTCTATCTAAGTGCAGTTGTAAATATTTTTCTAGATTAAGTGATCACAACAATTGAGTTAAACTAGAAAGCGAGAAAATACACAAAAAATTGCTTACACCACGCTATGCTATCAAGCAGCAAGGGTGTTTTACCTCCTGCCCCCTGCCTCCTGCCTTCTCCAAAATACGATATTTGCTATACAATGCAGCGAAAGTTCAATAATAATTCAGTTATCACCAATTAGCTAACAACCTGATTGATGATAGCTAATATTAGATTAACCAAAAGCGGATAAGGATTTCATAACATGGGTAATTTAAGACGCGTACCAGTTGGCATTGTTGGCGCGTCAGGTTATGGCGGAGTGCAACTTGTCAGACTCCTGATGGATCATCCAGAAGTAGAAGTAGTATATTTAGGTGGCGAAAGCAGCGCCGGGAAAACATTTGCGGATCTTTATCCCCATTTGGGGAGTGTAGTTCAACTCAACATTGAAGCGGTAGATCCAGAACTGATTGCTAGTAGATGTGAAGTAGTATTTCTATCTTTACCCAACGGTTTAGCCTGTGACATTGCACCCAAACTGATAGAAAAAGGCTGTAAAGTATTAGATTTGAGTGCCGACTATCGTTTCAGTGAGTTAAAAACTTATACAACTTGGTATGGAACAGAAAGAAGCGATCGCACTATTGCCAAAACAGCAGTTTATGGTTTACCAGAATTGTACCGCGATCGCATTGCCGAAACCAATCTCATCGGTTGTCCTGGTTGCTATCCCACAGCCAGTTTACTCGCCCTTGCCCCACTGCTGAAACAAGGTTTAATTATACCAGAAACAGCGATCATTGATGCTAAATCTGGGACATCTGGAGGAGGAAGACAAGGTAAAATCAATCTTTTGTTAGCGGAAGCTGATAACTCCCTAGCTGCGTATAACGTCGCCCGTCACCGGCACACTCCAGAAATTGAGCAAATTTGCAGTGATTTAGCCGGACACGAAGTTACAGTACAATTTACACCTCATTTAATCCCAATGGTGAGGGGAATATTAGCCACCGTTTACGCCACCTTGCGAGATCCGGGTTTAGTGCGTGATGATTTAATTACAATTTACACCGCATTTTACCGTAATTCCCCTTGGGTGAAAATCTGTAATAGCGGCACATATCCCCAAACCAAATGGGCTTGTGGAAGTAACTCCTGTTATATAGGTATAGAAGTTGACCCCCGAACCCGGCGAGTGATCGTCATGTCAGCCATTGACAACTTGATTAAAGGTCAAGCAGGACAAGCCATACAATGTATGAACATTATGATGGGTTGGGATGAAACCTTGGGTTTACCCAAAGTTGGGTTTTATCCATAACAATTGACAATTGACAATTATCAATTGTCAATTATCAATTACTTTGGTCCTAAACCAACTTTACCTGCATAGATAGCGCGATCGCCTAATTCATCTTCAATTCTTAGCAAGCGATTGTATTTAGCCACCCGTTCACTACGACAGAGAGAACCGGTTTTAATTTGTCCTGCGCGAGTTGCTACTGCTAAATCTGCAATTGTTGTATCTTCGGTTTCACCGGAACGATGGCTAATTACTGAACGGAAACCGTTGCGTGTAGCTAAATCAATGGTTTCCAAAGTTTCAGTGAGAGAACCGATTTGATTTAACTTAATCAAAATCGAGTTACCGGCTTTTTGTTCGATGCCTTTTTGTAAGCGGGTGGCGTTGGTAACAAACAAATCATCACCAACTAACTGCACCTTAGAACCGACTTTCTGAGTTAGTAATTGCCAGTTTTGCCAATCTTCCTCATGTAAACCATCTTCAATGGAAACAATAGGATATTGATCCACCAACTGCCCTAAATAATCAATAAACTCAACGGGGCTATGGGGTTTACCATCATAAACATATTGCCCATCTTTGTAAAACTCACTAGCAGCCACATCTAAAGCTAAAGCTACCTGTTCCCCAGGTTTGTAACCAGCTTTTTCAATGGCTGCTACCAGCAATTCTAAAGCCACTTGGTTAGATTCTAAGTTAGGTGCAAAACCACCTTCATCACCCACACCAGTTAGCAAACCTTTATCATCCAAAACTTTGCTGAGAGTGGCAAAAACTTCCGCACCCCAACGCAAAGCTTCTTTAAAAGAAGGCGCACCGATAGGAACAATCATAAACTCTTGAAAGTCTACATTATTGGCAGCGTGCGCTCCCCCGTTGATCACGTTCATCAAAGGTACAGGCAGCAAGTTTGCTAAAGGTCCACCCAAATAACGATAAAGGGGAATATCTAACGCTGCTGCACCTGCCTTAGCTGCTGCTAAAGAAATTCCTAAAATCGCATTCGCGCCTAAATTAGCTTTGTTAGGAGAACCATCTGTAGCAATCATAGTCCGGTCTAACAACTCTTGGTTGAGAACATCCAACCCTAATAATTTGGGCGCTAATATCTCATTGGCATTTTTTACCGCCGTGAGGACTCCTTTACCACCATAACGGCTTTTATCGCCATCTCGCAGTTCATGTGCTTCAAATGTGCCTGTGGAAGCACCGCTAGGAACTTGTGCTAGTCCGACTGCACCACCAGCTAAATGTACTTCTGCTTCTAGGGTAGGTCTACCCCGTGAGTCGAGGATTTCGCGGGCTACAATGGCTTCAATGGCGGTGTCTAGATATTTGGTCATTCCTGCTTTCTCCTTATGTTTGATAGTTAAGACTTTCCAGTTTAGTCCTAAACCAATCGTTAGTTTATGCGTTTTTAACGGAAAATTGGGTGAGATTAAAGAAGATTTCCGAGTTTGAGTCAACTCAAAGGAAAGATTAATTTTTTTTAAGCCTTTAACCGTATAGTTGCCCAAGAAGACAGACAGTTGTATATTATATGAATGTAAAAAATAGTATAAATACTTTCAGTAACAATGCTTGAACGCTGACAATATCCATAGTCAAGTTAATGTTACAGCAAATCTTAGTTGCTAGTAAGCATAAAAACGCAATTACCATAGAATAGCCTATGACTTGTTTGGAGTAGCTTTGATATTCATTGTCCCAATTGCGGTATGGCATTTGCAGATAAACCGTGAAATTTGCAGATAAACAGATTTTTGACATCTGACGCACCCTAGTAAGTGCTGTGTTTTAAGCCACAGAAAAATCTGTAAACTGCCGATATTCAGGACGAATAAACCCTAAAATAATATCATCCTTTTCTACTCCTAACTCCCATAATTCCCCAGTTATTCCCCTTTCTGTACCATCCCATTCAATGCAGATTTTACCATCAATAATTCGCAAATGAAACACCACTGCATGAACCCTACCTGTTTTATCCCAACCTGTATCCATTAACAAATAATTATCAGATTCTTGATCACAAATACACAAAGCCTCAATTTGACCATGACTAGGTTTATACTTAGCGTGATTTCCGACAACACTAATTATAATTTTTCTGTATTTTTCTAACTTATCCATTGTACAATTACCTCCAGAATTGGATCAAAAATAATGTAATTAATCTGCTGTTGATCACTTAAAATATCTTGAATAGCTGGTTTGAGAAAAAAGTCTTGATAAGCAGCTTCAGGAATTGCTAAATATAATTTATGTTCTGGATTAATCCTTTTTATTAAACTAACATAAATATTGTATTGTCCTAGAGTTTTTTCTAATTCTGAAATTAAAGAAGGACTGTTAAAAACCTTGATTTCAATTACTATCTTTTGCTGCATCTTTTGGGCTGCAAACAACTTTTCTGCTCCCAAATCAGCGTATAAACGCAAACCTTTATATTCTAATATAAATGGATCATCAGTAATTGTCCATCCATCTTTAGTGAGGGCATTTTTAACTTGATTATGAAATAAATCGTACTGTGGCATTACTAAATCAAAAATATCAACTTTAGCTTACCTTTTCAGTTTAGTGCTAAACCAACCGTTAGTTTATGCGTTTCTGGGGAAAAATAGGCTGAGATTAAAGAAGTTTTCCATTGATGCGGGAGGTTGATGTGTAAGGTTGCTTTTGTGTAAGTATTCTTTGAGGAATGTTTCGCGCAATCTCCGTCAGGAGATCCCGCAGGGTAGACGCAAAGGAAGAAAGAATTTAATTTAGGGTGTTGTTTAAATACATAAAAACTTTTACAATAACAAGATTGCAGATTGTTGTCAAATTACACAAGTGTTAATGATGCTAACTCTCTATTTCGGGAATCAATAATATAATCTTATTTTTTAACAGTTTAATGATTGAAAATACATAACTATTCAAAATTCTTCCTTTATATTTTCTTAATATTTAATTGAGAATTATTTTTATTTATCAACGGTATTGCAATATTTTCAGGCATCTGGTAGGATTTAAGAGAATTTGTAATTTGCCTTATTGTACCTATTTGTAAACCAGGGTTTTAAGCAGCAAATTGAAAACCCTTACTGGTAAGAGTTTCAGAACACACAAAAATAAGAACCTGCAAAAAAGCCAGGGATTTATCAAAAATTCCTGACATGAGATTCAACTATTTTGATGCTGTTATTAGCAGGTTAGGAATCAGGGGGATTGACAAAAAAGATTGAATATGGTAAGTGAGTTGCGTTAGGAAGATGAAGCGATCGCTATTTTGATAGAAAAATGGATCGAGTGGAAAGGGCGATCGCTATATCTGCTATATGGCTATTTTTAGATATAATATATTAAAAAATAACCAGATAATTTATGACAGCAGTAATTACTAATCATATTGAAATAACGCCGGGTATATGTGGTGGCAAACCTCGCATTGCCGGACATCGAATTAAAGTACAAAATATCGTCATTTGGTATGAACGCATGGGAATGTCACCAGATGAAATTGTCTATCATTATCCTAGTATTACTTTAGCTGATGTTCATGCAGCATTGGCTTATTATTATGACCATCTGGAAGAGATTAGAAAAGATATAGAAGATGACGAAGTATTTGCTAGGGAGATGAAAGCTCAAACGCCTTCTTTAGTTCAGCAGAAACTTCAAAAAGGTCATGATTAGAGAAATTAAATTTCATTTAGATGAAAATGTCAGTAATGCCATTGCTGCTGGACTTCGCAAACGGGGAATTGATGTAACCACGACTCCAGAACAAGGACTTATTTCTGTATCTGATGAGGTGCAATTAGAATTTTCGGTATCTCAAGGAAGAGTTATATTTACTCAGGATACTGATTTTTTGAGATTACATCAAGTCAATACCAATCATTTGGGAATTGTTTATTGTTCTCAACAGACTAAATCTATTGGGCAAATTATTCAGGG
Source organism: Sphaerospermopsis kisseleviana CS-549 (assembly GCF_028329225.1). NCBI lineage: Bacteria > Bacillati > Cyanobacteriota > Cyanophyceae > Nostocales > Aphanizomenonaceae > Sphaerospermopsis > Sphaerospermopsis kisseleviana. The sequence continues at coordinate 11,346 of NZ_JAQMTI010000048.1, forward strand.
TTTAGTATTAATTTGGGAGTTGCTATCACCTGAAGAGATGTTTGGAAGGATTGAATATTTATGAATGAGAAAAGCGTTAGCGAAGCTTACCGAAGGTATCGCACTGATGAAGTCAATGTGGCTAGAGTTGGAAAGGCGATCGCTATAAATCGCTATAAGTAGTTAGGCGTTAAAAATTTTCCTTACGACAAATAAGGAGCTAGAAAACATAAGGGAAAATAAGTTTATATAAATTTATTTTTTGTTACATACTATTTGTAATTATTTATGGTATAGTATCACAAAACAAGTAATAATTGATAGTTAAACCGTTACATAAAATGAACAATATGAATTTTCATAAAATCCAACCAAGAGAATCATTAAATAAAGCCTTTCTCAAAGTTAAACCCAACAGAAATGACATTGAGAACTTCAAAAAGAACCTACAAAATTTAATTGATAAAATCAACGAATCCGAATCAGAAGAATTTCACAAAAATCTAATTGGTGACTTTTTAAAAAACACATATTACAGCAACAATCATTTTATAAACACCAAAGGAAGAAATGATTTAGTGATCCATAATGGTAAAGACGCTAAGACTACTGTTGGTGTAATTTTAGAATTTAAAAAACCAACAAATAAAAGCGAAATGCTCAAAGTTGATAATTTAAACACCAAAGCTTTGCAAGAATTAGTTTTATATTTTCTGCGGGAACGTTTGACAGCTAAAAATTTAGAAATTAAATATTTAATAGCGACTAATATTTATGAATGGTTCATTTTTGATGCTAATATATTTGAGAAAGCATTTATAGAAAATAAAACCCTGGTTCAGCAGTTTACAGATTTTGAAGCTGGAAGATTAAGCAATAAAAAAACCGACTTCTTTTATAAAGAAATTGCTAAACCTACCATTGATGAAATTGCCGATAAAATCACCTTTACACATTTAGATATTCGAGACTATCAGCAATATTTAAACCCTGGTGAACATCCAGATGAACATAAGTTAATTTCCCTGTTTAAGCTATTTTCTCCAGAACATTTATTAAAATTACCTTTTACTAATGATAGTAATACTCTTGATAAAGGATTTTACAGTGAATTATTACATATTATCGGTTTGGTAGAAACTAAAGAAGGTAGTAAAAAACTGATTCAACGGAAAAAAGAACCTGAAAGAAACGTTGGTTCATTAATAGAAAATGCCATTATTCAACTCGATAGTTTAGATAAAATTTCTCGGTTAGAGAAACCAGAACAATTTGGAGAAAC
>NZ_JAQMTI010000049.1:0-2249 GCF_028329225.1 Sphaerospermopsis kisseleviana CS-549
ATTGATATTAACATCAAATGTGGTAATTCTTTAATTAGTCGTTTTGCGTTAGATGCTGATTTGCGAGTTGCTTTAAATAAAAGTAATTACAGTATTGAAATTTATAGAAATGCTGTACAAACTTACCGCAACGCTGAAAATAGAGAACAAAAGCGGGAAATGACAAGGTTAATTAATGATATTAAAGGTAATTTAAAGACAACATTGGGATTAAGTGATCCTAATAAAACTAAGTTAAGAAGGTTACAGGGTGAAGTTGAGAATTTAGAAAATCAAACTTCTTTGTTTGAGGAAACTAAAGCTGAGAAAAAAGCACGGGAGAAAAAGATTGCTAAGTTAAATAATGAGATTGATAAGTTACGAGTTGAGATTGAAGATATAGAAAGTGGGAAGATTTATGATAATGCTTTTGAGTGGAGGTTTGAATTTCCTGAAGTTTTGAATAATGATGGTGTTTTTGTTGGTTTTGATGTCGTTATTGGTAATCCTCCTTACTTTTCACTATCTAAAATTAAAGATAAATATCAAATTGCTTATTTTGAAAATAAATATCAAACTTATACAAAAGGTTCAGATATTTATTGCTTGTTTTATGAACAAGGAAATTGCATTTTAAGGAAACAAGGATTTTTAAATTATATCACGTCTAATTCTTGGTTAAAGACGATTTATGGTGATGCTTTGAAAAAATATTTTAGGGAAAATATGCAACCTAAGACTTTATTAAATATTGAAGATATTCAGATTTTTGAAGAAGCAACTGTAGAATCAAATATTATACTTCTTAAAAAAGATCAACTAAATGAATGTTTTAATGTAGCTAGTTTAATGAGTAATTATATATTTGGTTCTTCCTTAGATGAATATTTCATTAACAACTGTTTTGAATTTAAAATACCTAATACATCAGAATGGATTATAGGAAATGAAAAAGTTGGAGAATTGAAACAAAAAATAGAACAAATTGCTAAAAAATTAAAGGATTTTAAAATTACAATAAATTTTGGTATTAAAACAGGATATAATGCAGCTTTTATTATTAACGAAGAAACTAGAAATAAATTAATTTCTGAAGATGAAAAATCATCAGAAATAATTAAACCAATTTTAAGAGGTAGAGATTTAAAAAAATATAGTTATGATTTTTCTGGATTATACTTAATTAATACACATAATGGAATCATAAAAAGTAATATTGAGAGAATTAAAGCTGAAGAAAATTATCCATCTATTTATAATTATTTAAGTTCTTTTATTCCTGATATTGAACAACGACAAGATCAAGGTAAGCATTGGACAAATTTAAGAAATTGTGCATATTTAGAAGATTTTGAAAAACCTAAAATAGTTTGGGGTGAAATATCTGATCAACCTAAATTTGCTTTTGATGATTCTAAATATTATGCTGAAGCTACTACTTTTTTGATGACTGGTGAAAAACTTAAATATTTATTAGCAATTTTAAATTCCCAACTATCAGCATGGTATTTTAATCAAATTTCCACTACTACAGGAATGGGTACAAACAGATGGAAAAAATATAAAATTGAAATGTTACCTATTAAAGAACCTACAGAAATTGAAGAATTATCACTAGAAAAAATAGTTGATCAAATTCTCATAGCTAAAAAAGCAGATCCGAATGCAGATACAAGCGCATTAGAAGCAGAAATTGATCAAATGGTTTATCAACTTTATAATTTAACAGCAGAGGAAATTAAAATTATCGAAAGTTCTAGATAATATCACCTTATCCATATCCCCAACTTCTGATATTAATTAATTTTTGTAGGTTGGGTTAAGCAACAACCCAACAGATGTTTAACAATGTTGGATTTCCTAACGTCAACCCAACCTACGCAATATCTGATTCTGACAATTTAAGACTAAAATTAAATGGTGTCCGAACAAATTATAAGATTTGTAAAAAAACAAGCTAAATTTATCTGTAAATATTACTGAATAATTTAGCTTTGGTTAAACTAAATTTAATCAATATCAAGGTGTGAAAAAATGAACTTATTAAAATTACCTTTTGCAAATGATAGCAATACTCTTGATAAAGGATTTTATAGCGAACTATTACATATTATCGGTTTAACGGAAATTAAAGAAGGTAGTAAAAAACTGATTCAACGGAAAAAAGAACCTGAAAGAAACGTTGGTTCATTAATAGAAAATGCCATTATTCAACTCGATAGTTTAGATAAAATTTCTCGGTTAGAGAAACCAGAACAATTTGGAGAAAC
>NZ_JAQMTI010000050.1:0-25325 GCF_028329225.1 Sphaerospermopsis kisseleviana CS-549
TTCCGAGTCCATCAAATTTTGGCGGTATTACACTCCATATTTGCCTTTGCTTGTTTACCCAGGCTGCAGTCAAATGCCGAGACGAGATAAATCAGGGGTTTCTCCTGATCAAAATACTTCTTCGTGTAGATGGTTGTTCCTACTCGCAGTCCAATCATATCATATTCGCGGCGAATAAATTCGCCGTTGGCACTTCCTCCACTGTAAGACAGCCAAGTGGCTTCCGTGCCTTTCAGCGATTTTCTTGTGAAAGTTTGGTGAAGATATAGACGGCAAACTATTGTTACTTGTAAATTGCAGATGGATGCAAACCTTATAATTTGCCCATTTCGCCGAATTTATGAAAAAAAGGAGCAAAAGCCACTCAAAAACCAGGAGTATCAAAATAAAAATTACGCATTATAATTGATATAGTCATATAGGACTAATATTTGATTTTTGAACAGAACTCCGTACATGGTTCGGCTTCGCTCACCATAAATACTGACAGCCTTCTTTCCCGTTCCCTGTTCCCTGTTCCCTGCGATGCACTGAGCTTGTCGAAGTGTTCCCTGCCTCTACGAAAAATTCATGAATCAAATCGGATCACTATAGTAATAACAGAAATGGAGATGCCACAAACATCAACAAATATGTTATCAAAATTACTCTATTAAACGGAAGTAGATATGTATCCTAAGAAACTTAGATTTTTGACAGGTTGTTTGCTTACGGCTTTAGTCTATTTACCGCCAGATTTTCTCAATCCGACAAAAGTTTTAGCAGCAGATCAGGTTGTGGTAAAAGCACAAAACTCAGGCCAATATACACAATATATGTCCCGTGGTTATGAATTAACCAGACGAAGAAACTATCGCCAGGCTTTATCTTATTTTCAACAAGCACTGCAAATACGTCCTGGCGATCGCTATGCCACAACAGCAATTAGAAATGTAACTGGCTACATTCAACGTCGCCAAAAGATTGTCTTTGTTCCGGGTAGACCTGATAGAACAAGAAGTGCAGCCAGCAGAAGCACAGGGCGTTTTAATTCCCTTGCTCTAACAGCCACAAACCTAGAAGCACAACTAACGACATCAGAACATCCCACATTGTGGTTTTACATTGATAAAGATGCTCGAACAGCAAAAGAACTGAAATTTGTTTTGAGAGAGGGTAATGGTCAAAGGACTAAACCCCTATATGAGAGAACTTTGACACCTGTGAGACAAGAAGGTATTGTGAGTGTAACTGTACCCGTGGATAAAGCATCATTAACAATAGGTAAAAAATATACTTGGACTTTTGACATAGTTTACCTTGATGGTCCCAATCGAAAACTAAAAGGTGAAATTAATCGCGTGCCAAACGAAGACATCGGTAACCAGATCCAACAAGCAACCCAACCGTTAGATCGGGCCGTGATTTATGCCACTGCTGGAATTTGGGAAAATGCTCTGAGTATTGTGGCCGATTTACGCTGTCAGCGCCCCAATGATACGGATGTACAGGAATACTGGAAAGATTTGTTGCAGTCGGTGAACCTAGAAGGGTTGGCAACCCAACCAATATTATCTTGTGGTGCTTCCCAAAACTAAAACTGAGGATTCTAGTAAATGAGATGCGTAGGGTTACAAAATAAAATCAAACTATGTCAAGAAAAGTAAACAAGCCTAAAACCCTTTTTCCTCTTACCTGATTCCCAAATCAATTTTTAACACCAATCCACTCACCTCTTTAACCAACCATCAAGATAGAACCTCTGCAAAAGTGAATAGCAATCATCAAGACCTGAACCTCAAAGAAACACTGGATATCAACCGATATATTCAACAGGCTTATACTTGTTTTGCCCAAGGGGATATTGAGGGAGCGATGGGCAACTTCCAGAATGCGATCGCCCTTTATCCCCATTGTGTCCAAGTTTATACAGAAAGAGCCAATTTCCGGCTGCATCAGTTACAAGATCTAACTGGTGCATTAGAAGATTATACACAAGCTATTTATATCAATCCTCACAACGCTCTCTGTTATTTTTGGCGCAGTCAGACTTATCTAGCACTAGGTAATCACCAAAAAGCCATAGAGGATCATAACACAGCTATGAGTCTAGCTCCAGAAGGTACTATTTATCATTTCTTTGACCAAAGTAACTACAAGTCATAGCTGTAGGATTGAGGGTTTGTAACTGTTAAGATAAAATCTACCCAGATGTAGACACAATTACGGGAATGTACACATAATACTGTACAGTTATGTAACCAGTTGGGTCTAGACTTGGGTAGCTCTGGGTAAGTTTTATAGAGCGGAAATCAAGAAGCAAGGTAGCAAGGAGAAAATTGCTTTTTACCTGGGTTTGCGTTACATCCCCAATCTCCTATAAAGTTGCCACAATATTCAACAATTCCTCAACTGACTGATATCTTTGTGTAAAGTCAAGATGCACCATTTTATTAATCACCCCATTCAATGGCTCAGTGGTGTTTGCCAGTTCCCACCAATAATACCAAATCTGTTCACCCGTTTCCGATGTCTGATTAATGATCACCACACCAGTATTGACATCTCGCTGGAAAACTTTGGGATGGACTCCTGTTAAAGCTTGTATGATAATTTTTCCCAAAGCATAAATATCGCTGTTGAGTTTTGGCATACCGCTCATTTGTTCACCAGGTGCATAAGCAGGAGTCCCAATAGCGATAGTTTGATTTTCTTGCTGTTGGGCTTGCACTTGTGGTTGTATTTGTTTGACAGCACCAAAGTCAATGAGAACAATATGATCATTTGTTTTGCGTCTAATCAAGTTACTGGGTTTGATATCTCGATGAATCACACCATAATTGTGAACAAAGACCAGGACTTGCAATACTTCTTTGAGTATATTTATCGCTTCGGCCTTTGCAAGAGGTACTCCTGGTTTCAACTCATCAGATAAGGAATGACCATCAATAAATTCCTGAACTAAATAAAATTGCTGATTTTCTTCAAAGAACGCCAATAAGTATGGTATTTGCGGGTGTTTACCCAAAGTTTCCATAATATATGCTTCATTATGAAACAAGCGTCTGAGAACACTGAGATATTGTGAGTTCTGGTGAGCAGACCGCATTTGTTTCACAACACACACTGGTTTTCCCGGTCGTTGAATATCTTGAGCTAAGTAAGTAGTACCGAATCCTCCACTACCTAACTTTTCAGTAATGTTGTAACGTTTGTTGAGTAATGTATTTAACGCCAGTTCTTGTCCTGAAGGATAGAGTGCAGGACCCACATTTGTTGCCTGAGTTTGTCTACTGGGTTCTTGCAATTTATAGGCTTGCAACTGAGCAATTAAGTCTTGTTGCTCTTGTACTATTTGCATGACTTTCTCCTGCTCTTGCTGGCTAAAATAGGCACTGTAAGCAAGAACTCCAACCGCTGCAACTACTAAGCCCAGTGCTGGAGAAACTACTGGAAACCATCCAGCTTGGAGAAAAATCACAAAATTAGTTCCCAATAAAACGGCTAAAGATCCACCTTCAGCCACTCCCAAAGCTAAAGGATGTCGAATGCGCCATGCTAAAAATCCGCCAACCACAGACCATCCTCCTATCCAGATAAATTCACCCCATCCCGGTAAAAACCAAAACAGACGCTGGTTATTCAAAACTGCACTGAGAATTTGACTGACCATCTGAGCATGAATTTCAACTCCTGCCATCTTCCCTGTATTATTAGCTTTGCCAGTAGTAAATGGGGTGTTAAAAATGTCTTTTAAGCTCGGTGCAGTCGAACCAATCAAAATAATACGGTCTTTGACTAAATCAGGTTTTACCTGACCAGAAAGTACATCTGTAACAGTTACCTGCTGGGCGATCTGACTGTGAGAACGGTAATTCAAGAGAATTTGATAGCCTTGGGTATCTGCGTTTTGATAACCTCCAGAATGACTTTGCAGAGGTTTAAAAATCACATTACGCAGTTGTAGTTCTTGGTTGTCCGTTATTTGTGCCTGAATACCTCCCCCATCCAAGAATTTAATGGCTAATTGCCAACTCAAGGAGAAAGGGCTTTGACAAAGATTTGACTCATTTGCCTTCACTGATATCAGATTGCGACGAATAGAACCATCAGTATCTTCGACAATATCGCTAAATCCTACTTGTTCTGGTTTTGTTCCTTGTGGGGGTGCGATCCCAGGATTTTTGCTATCAGCGTGTTTACAGACAGGAAAGATGATATCACTGTACTCTAAACGTTCTAGTAATTTTTCATGCCCTGGTTGTACAGGTAAGTCCCGAAAAATATCTAAACCAATGGCGCGGGGTTCATATTCTTCCAGTTTGCCCAATAGTTTGTCTAGGACTTCCCCAGGTAAAGGCCAATTCCATTTTCGCAGATCCTCTTCAGTGACAGCAACAATTAATAGCCGCGAATCTGGGCCAGGATCACCCCTCATTTGCATCATCTGGTCATAAACTCTTAACTCTATGTTCTCTAAGACTTGTAGTTTCTGAACTCCCACAATGAAAATTGTGCCGATCGCACTGGAAATAATTACTGGTTGTTTTAATAATTTCTTAAAATTTGCCAACATTTCACTCAACATTTCACTAATCCAGATATTTCATAACATTTAATTATTTTTTAGAATCAATAATGCAATTTATGTGATAAAATTTACAATTTTTATTCTTTAGTTAATTGACAATTGTATATTTTTATATATTTGTGGCAAAAACAGAGGTTAAAAGCAGATAATACGATTATATACTATTTCAATTTCCGTAGAACCTATTCTGCATATACTGGCAATATTAATTACAGTAGTAAAAAACTATGATAGTGACACTTAATGAATTGTCACTATAAGGGTTGCAGATTATGCAAATTTAATCACCACCAGATATCCATTTTTGTTTAACTCTGGAATTATCAACTCAATATCGTGTCACCTCCTGGAAACAGGACACTCAATCAGTGCCAAAGTAAAATTTACCAGAAGCTTATGCTGATTTACTTTTTGCAATTTTTTATTTATCAAAGTCGAGTAGATCTATGATTCGGGGAATTATTTGCACAAAACCAGAAATTAGCTGTCATGATTTGAGATCATCACGTATCCAAGAATTTTGTCAATTACAATCTGAACAATTAACCAATCAATATCCAATTTTATTAGCTCGTATTGTCTATTATGATTGTTGGTCAAAGAAACATCAAGAAATAATTAATTATTCTGATATCAGTGAAAAAACACCAAAATTATTGTCATTTATTTTGACATACTTACACTCAGAATCATGGTTAATAGACTATCCCGCCGTGGGACAGATCCAGGAATTTAAAATAGAAGAATTGCACTTATTTTCCTATGTATTTCCCATAGGATATAGAAATCAAAAACCAGAATATATACAGATAATTACAGAAGACCCTCTTGTAGAAAATGCCAAAAATGAGATAAATAAATCTGCTATTTTACTGAGCAAATATGCAGACCTATATTTAGACTATGGCAGACAAAAATCAGAAATTAAATTGCTAGAACAGGTACTGCATCGAGTCGGACACCAATTGCGAAACTATTTAGGATTAATAGGATTATATGCCAACAATTTATGCTTTAGCTTAAAAGAGCAGCCTGAGTATGAACAAGCAAAAATCATCCGTGAAAGTATTGAAGATATAGATATTAATCTCACCGAAATAATTAATTGCGGTCAAGGGGAGAAATTAAGAGTCACTCCACAAGACCTAAGAAATTTAGTATTGGAAACTATCAAACATTTACAACCTTTGATCAATGAAAAACAAGTAAAAATATCAATTCCTGAAACTTCCACAACCTTGTTAATAGACAAATTACAAATTAAGCAAGTTTTTCACAATATACTAAACAATGCTATTTACTTTAGTCCCAAATCAGGAACAATTACCTGTAGCTGGAATATTTTTCAAGAAGAAGTATTAATCAAAATTTCCGATCAGGGAAAGGGACTATCTTCAGAAGATATACAAAAAATCTTTACCCCCTTTTATACTCGTCGTCCAGGAGGTACAGGACTAGGTTTAACCATCGCCAAAAAAATTATTCTCGACCACCACGGAAACTTGTGGGCGCAAAGTTTATCAGAAAGTGGAGCGCAATTTTGTATCATTTTACCTTGCACCAAGAATATTTAACAGTATGAACAATGGAGTATGAAAAATGGCTTATCGTAATTCTCTGACAACTATCTTGGTAGAAGACAACGAACGCTTTCGCCAAGGTCTACGGACTCTCTTGAGTTTTTATAATAGCAATGGTTCATTGCCTGTAGAAGTAGTCGGTGAAGCTAACTCTTTAGAGCAGGCGTTAAAATTGACAGAAGATAAATCACCAGATTTAATATTACTAGATTTGCAACTTATTGGTAGTGATGGTATTACCGTTTTAGTTTCTCTCAAACAAATTGCTTATCCTGGAAAAGTCCTAGTTTTATCTGCTCACCAAGAAGACGAATGGATTTTTCGAGCTATGCAAGCAGGAGCATCTGGTTATGTGTTTAAAAATCATTTGGCGGCTCAATTATCAGAAGCCATAAACACAGTAACTAAGTCAGAAATTTATCTACCTTCAGAAGTTGCCAGTCGATTTTTCAGATTTTTTCAGACTTATTCAGACTCCTGTGTGCGTGCTTGTCATCAGATGCACTTAACAACAAGAGAGCAAGAAGTTTTATATTGGTTAACTCAAGGAGCTTCCAATGAAGAAATAGCCAAACATTTATATGTAACAGTTGCTACAATTAAGGCTCATCTGACCAGTATTTTTGAAAAATTGAAAGTCAATAGCCGTACTCAAGCGATAGTTAGAGCCTTAAAATTAGGACTTGTAACAGTTTAAAGTAGCAGAATAATGTGGTTAATTTACCTGAAAATTGCTGTAGTATGACTATGCCAACGAACATGATAAGTAGTAGTGCAAAATAAATTTTATATTTGGGAGAGGGAACAGGGAACTTTTAAAAGGGAACAGATAAGCAATACAGAGATTTTTGTTTGTTCCAAAAATGTTAAATTAATTTTGCCCAGGTACTTATTAACGTAAGTTGCTAGTTATGCAAGAAAGACAAGAAAATGGGAATTACAAAGAGAGAATTGATTCTTTTTCCTGACTTCTGACTCCTGGGGCAACCACGGTGGGATTGTCCCTACTGACTCCTGACTCCTGCCTTCTTTAATAATATGGAAAGTAATTTTTTAATAAATGCCAGCCTGTCTACTCAAAATCTGACCTTTACACCAGGTACTACTCCTGCTTCTTTTACAGTGACAGTCAACAACGACAGCACTCAATTTGCAAATTTTCAAATAGAAATTACAGCCGCAGGAGAGCAGCGCAATTCAGAATATCGCTGGTATAAACTTGAACCAGAAGTAGCAGCAGCTAAACCACCAGGAGATAGTACAGACTTTCAAGTATTCATTTTTAATACACCAATACCTGGATTTGTAGGTACTGTCAACCTCACCATCACCATTTTTTCACCACAACTAGGACAACAACGCAGACTAACGTTGCGGTTAAAAATCGAGCGAGATAATCAACCCAACGTTTTGAGTTTAGAATTGCCTGTAAGAGAATTTCCAGTTTATCCGCGTCATTCCGTAGACATACCAGTGCGAGTGCGCAACTTAGGTCAACAAATGACAAATGTAATCTTGCGTTTTGTTGGTCTTGATCCAACTTGGTTAATTGGTAATGTAGAAAGACGATTTTCTTTAGATCCAGGAGGCTATAGAGAACTAACTTTTCAATGTCAACCCCCATCTGTAGTTCAAGCACCCTGTCGAACCTATCCATTTACCATTGAAGCCACCAGCAATAATGGTTATCCTGCGAGTATAGCAGGTAATTTACAAGTTTTACCTGTAGGTTTCGTAGATTTTTCTGTCATCAACAAACACCAAACAATTCCCAGTCCAGCTAAATGGTTGCCTGATTGGAAATCAGATACAGCCACCTTTGAATTAATATTCAAAAATGCCAGTAACCTCTACCAAGAAATTAACATTCATCTCCAGGGAAGAGACCAAAGAAAATGCACTTACAACACTATTCCAGAAACAGCCAATTTGCAGCTAGGAGAAACAAATAAAGTTCTCCTCAATGTGAAAACAAAACGTCCGTGGTTGGGATTAGCAAAAACCTTGTTACTAGAAGCCAGAAGCGAATTATTTGATCAACGTTTGGGTACTACAGATCCCGCAACCCAGACTTTAGAATTACAGAGTCTACCTATAATTCCCCCGTGGTTACAGCTAATGATCCTGGGATTAATAGCATTACTTTTAGCATTACTACTGAAACCAGAACCAGTTATGCACATTCGTTCTGTAAATTCAGTAGCTTTTAGCGGTAACGGTTTTTCTGTTATTAGTGGTTCAGATGATTGTACATTAAGATTTTGGAATATTAATCGCAATAACAACAGTATAGAACCAGGAAAATTTAGCTATCAAGAACAGCCAATAGCTTGTCAAAAACCACAAAAACCTAACGGTTTATTAGCAATTACCAATGACGTTGTATATGTTTCCGACTTCATGCCGGTGGACAATGATATTGTTGCCGTTGGGTTAGATAATGGTATGATTGAACTCAGGAATGTATCTAATCAAGGTAAAAAAAGGGAAGAACTGCAAGATCAACAAGATCAAAAAGCTATAGGTGATAGAGTATTTGATTTAGAATTTACTAAAAATTCACGGTATTTATTTAGTAGTTATGGTAGTGGTAAAATCAGATTATGGTCACGAACATCTGCTAACAGTGAATTTCAGAAACAACCGCAAATCATCGACATCCAAAATCAATTAACATTACCTTTTGAAGCTCGCACTGTAACTCTCAGTCCAGATGATCAAACCCTAGTAATAGGAGGAAACTTTAAGCGTTTTTTATTTGGTTCATTTAATCCCAATCAACCAGATAATCAATTACAAAATTTATCAATGCAAAAATTAGAAGGAAGAAGTAGTACAGGGCGTACAGATTATATTTGGTCGGTGGATTTTGTGCCTAAACCGCAAGGAAAAGAAAAAATTTTAGCCACTGCTGATTCTGCGGGATATATTACTATTTGGGATTTAAATCAATGCCAAACTGTAACAAATGCCAGCCCCCAAAATCCCATTATCGAAGTTAATTGTCAACCATTAGATAATTGGCAAGTGTCAAAAATGCCAGTGCGGACATTAAAATTTAGTGAAGATGGCCGTTTGCTTGTCAGTGGTGGAGATGATGGAAAAGTGATAGTTTGGTATTTAACTCCAGCATATCAACTGGATAAAACCAAAGCAGCAAAAGGTCAAACAATTTACCAAAGCTCAAAGAGAATCAATAGTGTTGACTTGAAAGACAACATGATTGTGAGTGGTGGTGAAGATTTTCAAGTCAAACTACACAGTGTTAGGTAAGGAATTTGATGGTATGTACGCTCAAAACAGTCCATTGGAAATTATTATTAACCCTCCTGGAATTCAATGGGGAATGCCAGGAGATGCGATGGAATTTTATGTTATTGTCATTAATCAGGGAGATCAAAGTGCTGTTGTTGACTTGTATTTTACTTTTAATGATGAATTTAAAAATATTACTAGTGGCTTTACTCCTCCTCAAGCCAGTTTGGGATTAGCGCCCCAACAAACTAGCGACGAAGTTAAATTTGAGTTGCAAATACCTGTTGACGCTAAACCCGGAACTTATGATTATACTTTAGTCGTAGATTCTCCCTTGCATTATCCCCAACATACTCCTATCAACTTTCCCCTGCAACTGAAAGTTCAAATCAAAGAACAAACGATCATTCGCCTTAATGATCCCACTTTTTCACTCAAGCCTAGCAGCAATGCCAATAAACCACTAATTTTAAATCTCAGTCAACCTTTACAAGTAGAAGTAATAGTTGACAATCGCTCTAAATTTGTAGACCGTTTTCGCATCACTTGTCCAGATTTAGATGAAGATTGGTTCACTATTACTTATCCCACAGATGGGTTAGAAGGAGCGGGATTATCACAAGTAGCTGCTCTAGAACTCAACCCTGGTAGTCAGGGTCAAATCTTGCTGACATTTCACCCACCAGGAGACACCTTAGCCGGAATTTATTCCCCGACTATTCGCTTATATTCGGAAAACTCTCCCCAGTTGATACTGTTAGATTTGGTCTATATAGACATTAAGCCAAGTTATATTTTGGATGTCCAGTTGCAAACTATTTTGGCACAGGTCAGCCGTAGTCCTGCCAAATACGAATTATCAATCATTAACCAGGGAAATGTAGTACGCGAATTAATGTTTTACCTGGAAAGTCGAGATGAAGAACAACTGTATACCTATAAATTTGAGCCTCATGAAATCAAATTACTTCCTAGTAAAAGTTCTATATCTAATCTGACAGTTAAACCTAGATATTGGTGGCGAAGACCTTGGTGGGGTGGGGGGTTAGTTGTCAACTTTCAAGCTAAAATTCAAGACCAAAATAATCTGCCTTTACCGAATACTTTACCTCAATTAAGTTTTGTTTGGAAACCCCGTCCTTGGTGGCAATTTTTATTATTAATTTTAATAGGTTTAGGTTTATTCGGTGGTATAGGATTTATGGTTTGGCGGCTTTTAAACCCTGAACCTGTAACAATAAAAGCATTCGACTCCGATAGCCCTACATATATTGAAGGTGAAGCAGTAGCGTTAAATTGGGAGATTCAAAAATATCAAAATTTGCAAAACTTGGAACTGAAAATTAAGGGCAATCAACCAACTCAGAAGATTTACGATTTTAGTAATGGTATTCCTGAAGAACTAATACCTCGTGATTCTGGTATAACACCTCCTTGTAGAGTGTCAAAAGAAGAATTGATTTGTAGCAATTTTCAAACAGGAGTCAAAGCTAAAGGACAGTATAGTTTTGAATTACAAGCATCCTATCGCAAAGGATTGCCAATTTTCTCCAAAGTTGCTAAAACAGATACTAAAATAGTTCAGGTTGAAATTAAAGAAAAACCAATAGCTGAAGTTATAGATTTGAAAACAGATAAACCCCAGTATAAAAAAGGTGAGAATATTAATTTAAGTTGGAAAATTGCTAATCCCTTGCTGCTAAGGGAAATTCAAATAACTGGAAAGGCAGAAGGTGGTACATCTATAGGTAAATTAGGTGTTTATCGTTTTAGACAAGGTAAACTTGTCGATCCGCCTCAACTGCAAAATTTATGTAAACCAATAGAAAATCAACGATTAGAATGTAATAATATACCTATAGACAAATTAAATTCTGGTAAATTCACTTTTGAAATTCAAGCTTTACCCAATAACGGCAGTGATAGAAGTAGTTCTAAAAAGACTGAATCAGTAATTGAAGTATTACCAAAACCATTTAGAATTATCTCTTTTACACTTAATGCTAGTGAACAACCTAATCAGGAGTTAAAAGAAGGAGAAACAGCTACTTTATCTTGGAGAGTAGAGGGAGAAGATATTCAGGTGAAGCTTGATCCATTTGGGAATGTGGAACAAGTTGGTTCACTGAAACTACAAGTTAATCAGGCCTTTCCATCTCCAATTAAACTGCAAGTTTATGATAAATTGGGTAAGCAGCAACCTCAAGAAAAATCTTTTGCGATCGCAGTTATCCAACCACCCCCACCTCCACCTCCACCTCCTTCCGTTATCCCTACTCCTGATATAATCCCACCTCTATCCGGGTTTTAAAAGTAGTTTTTTAACCTCAACCAAGTTATTATAGTAGTTCCCATGCTCATGAGAACTGTTATATTTTCAACTTAACCGAACAGTATTAACAATGGAGAGATCCCCGATTTCTTCAAGAAGTCTGGGATCTGGGTATTAGGTTTTTGCATCTTATCACACAAGCAATATCTGGAAAGTCACTAAATACCCCATCTATCCCTAAATTAAAAAATAGTTTATATTCCTCTTGAGGGTTGTCTTGACAATCTAAAGGTAAGAAGTAATTTTCATTGCGGAATGTCCAAGCATGAACTAATAAATTTTCTTTATGGGCGTGATTAACTAAGGATGTGGGTGATATTAATTTCCCTTGACTATCTCTGGGAATTATTAAGTTTTTATTGACTCCTATTGCTTGTGCATATTCAGCGATTTTTTTTAATCCTGCTGGTTTGCTTATATGTTGATAGGTGCGGGGATTATCACTCATTACAAAATCATAGGGTTTACCTGAGTCGTTGATTAATTGTACTAAAGGTAGATTTGTTTTTTTGGCTAATGCTTTTAAGTTACTAACTTCAAATGATTGAATAAATACTGGTACATGAGTTTTTTCTAAAGCCGTTAATAAGGGTGTTTCTAATTCTAGATCAATTGATTGAAAGTAAGTTGGATGTTTTGTTTCTGGGTAAATCCCAATTTTGCGATTTTTTTCTATACTTTTCTTTTCAGCTAAATCAATGATTTCTTCTAGGGTGGGAATTGTGTAAATTCCATTGTATTTTGTGTTAAAAGAACGTAGTTGGGGAATGCGTTCTTGCGCTCTTAATGTTTTGATTTCTGCTAAGGTAAAATCTTCGGTAAACCAACCTGTTATAATTTCCCCATCAATGATTTTTGTAGTTCGCAAATAAGCAAATTCAGGATGTTCAGCAATATCTGTAGTTGCTGATATTTCATTTTCATGACGTGCAATTAAAACCCCATCTTTGGTAATCACTAAATCTGGTTCAATATAATCAGCACCTAATTCAATTGCTAATTGATATGCTGCTAATGTATGTTCAGGTCGGTATCCACTTGCACCACGATGAGCTATAATAATAGGTAATTGATTTGTGAATGTGGAATCTCTAAAATTGTCCATAAGATAGGGTTTATTATTTTCAATGAATAGGGATAATTATTAATTATTTACTAGATATTTTGCTATGAGTTTTATGATCCAAACCCACCCTGAAGCTAAACGTGTAGAAGAATTGCGACGTTTATTACAACAAGCCAGCTATGCTTACTATGTCCTCGATGCACCAATAATGGAAGATACGGTTTATGACCGACTGTATCGAGAATTACAGGAATTAGAAACGAAATATCCAGAATTAATCACTCCTGATAGTCCTACTCAGCGTGTGGGTGAACGACCAGCAACTCATTTTACATCAGTACGGCATAATATACCTCTATATAGTTTGGAAAATGCTTTTAATGTTGAAGAGTTGCAAAATTGGGATCAACGTTGGCTGCGACACCTACCACCTCAGTATTCTCTGGGGGAAGCGGACTATGTAGCGGAATTGAAAATTGATGGTGCGGCTTTGGCGTTGACTTACCAAAATGGTATTCTGGTAAGAGGTGCAACTAGGGGTGATGGGGTGATGGGTGAAGATATTACCCAAAATGTGCGGACTATTCGCTCTATTCCCTTACGTTTGAATTTTGACGGTTTGGCAGAAATTGAAAAGGTGGAAGTACGGGGAGAGGTATTTTTACCTTTGGAAGTGTTTAAACAAATTAATGAGAAAAGGCAAAAAGCAGGTGAACAGTTATTTGCTAATCCGCGTAATGCCGTAGCTGGTACGCTAAGACAGTTAGATCCGCGTATTGTTGCCCAACGTCAATTAGATTTCTTTGCTTATACTCTGCATATTCCTGGTTTGGATGATGCCAGTATTGCGAATACCCAATGGGAAGCTTTGGAATTGTTACAAAGGCTAGGCTTTCGCGTTGATACTAATCATAAACTCTGTCATTCTCTCAGTGAAGTTGCGGAATATTACCAATATTGGGACACGGAACGGCTAAATTCACCCTATATGACGGATGGGGTGGTGGTAAAATTGAATGCTTTTAAGCTGCAAGAACAACTAGGGTTTACACAGAAGTTTCCCCGTTGGGCGATCGCTCTCAAATATGCAGCCGAGGAATCGCCTACTCGTGTAGAAAATATTACTGTCAATGTCGGCAGAACCGGAGCATTAACACCTTTGGCGGAAATGCGCCCCGTACAATTAGCAGGTACTACTGTTTCCCGTGCTACATTACATAATAGCGATCGCATTCAGCAATTAGATATCCGTATTGGTGATACTGTCATTGTTCGCAAAGCTGGGGAAATTATCCCGGAAGTAGTACGGGTAATTAAAGAACTACGCCCTGCAAATACCGAACCTTTTATCATGCCTACCCATTGTCCTGTATGTGGTCAACCGGTGGTGAGAGAATCAGGAGAAGCTGTTACTAGATGTGTAAATGCTTCCTGTCCTGCCATTCTCAAAGGAGAGATTGAACATTGGGTAAGTCGGGATGCTTTAGATATTAAAGGAATGGGTGAAAAACTGGTGCATCAACTGGTAGATAAAAGTTTAGTCCATTCTGTTGGCGATTTATACGAATTGACAGAAGACAAGTTATGTGCATTAGAAAGGATGGGGAAAAAGTCAGCGCAAAAATTAATCAGTGCGATCGCTCAATCCAAAAATCAACCTTGGTCCAGGGTATTATATGGTTTAGGCATTCGTCATGTAGGTAGCGTCAACGCCCAATTATTAACCGAGAAATTTACCACCGTGGAAAAATTAGCCGCTGCAAAACAATCTGATATAGAAGGTGTTTATGGTATCGGTGCAGAAATTGCCCAATCAGTTTCTCAGTGGTTTCGCATCAGTGCAAATCAAACTTTAATTTCTCGTCTTCAAGCCATTGGGTTACAATTAGCTAACATCGAAACACCGAAAATAACAAGTGAAATTAATCCCAATATTGCAGGTAAAACCTTTGTGCTAACGGGTACTTTACCTAATTTAAAACGCGATGAAGCAAAAGCATTAATTCAAAAAGCTGGTGGAAAAGTCACTGACTCTGTGAGTAAAAAAACTGATTTTTTAGTTGTAGGTGCTGATGCAGGATCTAAATTAGAAAAAGCGCAATCTTTAGGAATTAAACAGTTAAATGAGGCACAGTTATTAGAGATGTTAAAGGAGTAATATGAAAAATTCATAATTGATAATTAATAATTCATAATTAGGTGACAAATAATGATTTAAAATCTACTTGAAACCAGTCCGCTGAAAGCAGTACAGGGAATCAAACCCTTGTAAATGATGTTTTAAATTGTGAATTTATGAATTACTAATGATTAATCATGTTAAAATATACCCGGATCACATAATCAATGGCAGGAAGTAATTATCTATTCTTCAATCCTGAATCCGCAGGTGATCTCACTTGTATTGGGAGCATACCAATTTTGCGAAAATAAACGCACCCACACCAAAAACTCTCGCTTAACTCTCTTACCTTTGTGTCCTTTGCGCCCTTTGCGGTTCAATCATATCAGACCCTTGGATCATTTTATGTCGTTAGATAAAAATAAATTTACACATTTGGGATGCTCCCCTTGTATTCTTTTAACAAAATGATATCATCACGGGTTAATGACTCATAATCACTTTTTTCCTATTCCCCATTCCCAAACCTAAAATATATGATAAATAATCCCATGAAATTAATATGATACATCAAACTTCCGGCCGCTGGCGTTTAGGACTAAGTTTATCGTTACTTACGGTGTTTTTATGGGGAATTTTACCAATTGCCTTAAAGGTAACACTACAAGTTTTAGATGTCTATACCGTTATTTGGTTTCGGTTTTTGATGTCGTTTATATTGCTGGCAATTTATTTGTTTGTACAAAAAAAATTACCAACAATCGAACAATTACGTTCTAGTTCGGGAAAATTATTAGCAATAGCGACAATATTTTTGGGAGGTAATTATTTTCTCTTCATGCAAGGTTTAGCATTAACAACTGCCAGTAATGCAGAAGTAATTATTCAGTTATCTACTGTGTTATTAGGTTTTGGGGGTTTAGTTATTTTTAGAGAACGTTATACATTATGGCAATGGTTTGGTGTTAGTGTCTTAACTTTAGGGTTTTTATTATTTTTTAAAGCTCAAATTACCAATTTAATTACAGCCCAAGGACAATATCTTGTAGGTAGTGGATTACTTGTATTAGGTGCTGTTTGCTGGGCTATTTATGCCTTGGCACAAAAGCAACTATTACAATCTTTATCATCTTATCATATTATGCTAATTATTTATGGCGGCTGTGCTTTATTATTTACGCCATTTACCAAAGTCTATAAAATTTTTAATCTCGATTTTCTGCATTTATCAATGTTATTATTTTGTGGTTTAAATACTTTAATTGCTTATGGTTCTTTTGCTGAATCTTTAGAACATTGGGAAGCTTCCAGAGTCAGTGCAGTTTTAGCTTTAGCTCCCATTGTCACTTTAATAGCTGTGGAGTTGGTAGCGGGTATTTTTCCCCAGCTTATTCCCCCAGAAAATATTACCTTAATAGGAATTATTGGCGCTTTATTAGTTGTTTCTGGTTCAGTAGCTATCGCCTTGGGTAAGTCTGCAAAATAGAATTTACTGGAAAATTCAGAATTTCCGAAGTTTTTTCAAATAGTTCTTCTCTAAATAGATCAACATAATTAAACGTAAAATAATCTGTGGATAGATCCCTGACTTCTTGAAGAAGTCGATGATTTGAGTCTGAGGTTTTTTAATGTTGAGTTACTGTTCAAAAACAAAGATATTTGATTTTGCAGTCTCATGCAATACAAAAAACATAATTTTTACAAAAATTTTAACAAGGTTTAGACTTATTTACTCTAGAAAGCTACATCATAAACACTGAGGCAAGAGTTTTTTTTATTTACTAAAATTTTCAATATATATCTATATAAATCAATAGATCCACATCCATTTAGGTACAAATTGCTCTAATGATTGAATAGCTAAATTTTTATTTCAGCAGACAAAAAAAGCTCAAAACTATCCAGAACACAGATGTAATCAATAGTATATAAATTAATCAACAGGGTGTTTGAATAACTACCAAATTTAATGCCTCGCTAGACAACATCACGGAAACATTTGAGCGATGAATAGTTTGTTTGGTAACTTTTCCAGCAGCTGGAAAAAAAAATTCTTATTGCTGGTGCTTTCAATGTTGCTGCCAACATTTGGAATGAGTAATTCTGTGATGGCAGCAGAGCAAATTTACGCTGCTTATTCTATCCTGGAAATTCCTATTCCTGTGATGAGTTTAGAAACCTATACAAAAACAGGAATAATTGATGATAAATTAGCAGTTTATCAACAATATATTTCATCTGATAAACTGCAAAAATTACGCAAAATTTTACTTAGTAATGTCAAAATTACTCCCGCAGTTGCGTCACAATTTCTCCACACCCAGCAAGGGGAATTTATGCTGCAACGTTTGGCTAAATTAATTACAGCTAAATCTGCTCAAAATGATTCAGAGATTGAGGATTTACGTACTGCGATTATTTCAGCGTCTGGGGAACCAGAAGGATTAACGTTATTAAATTTATTACGCAATTATCCTAGCAGTAGTATTCGTCTTAACTTAGCTGATAGCTTAGAGATAGCTGGTGAACTGGAAAATATAATTAGTGAAACTCAGCAAGCGATCGCCATACTTCAACAACAATCAAAAATAGAAGCTGCTACTATTCCCAAGAAAAATTTATCCTTCTTAGCAAATTTACAAAATCCTGGTATTTTTACATTTAAAAAATCTACGCTGGAATTTTTTGATATCACCAGAGATCGACATTTATTAACGGATATTTATATTCCCAATCTTCAAAATACCACACCAGTAATTGTGATTTCTCACGGCTTGGGTTTAGATAGCAGTAACTTTCGTTATTTAGCCAAACACTTAGCATCTCATGGATTTGCCGTTGTCGTCCCTAATCATCCTCATCTATTTTTCAACAATAGAAATAATAGGAAACTACAAGAAGCAAATGAATTTATTAATAGACCTTTAGATATAAAATATATATTAGATAAACTAGAAAAAACTAACCAGTCTGATGGTGAATTTAAAGGTAAATTAAATCTGCAACAAGTGGGAATATTTGGTCAGTCTTTTGGTGGTTATACTGCATTAGCTTTAGCCGGGGCAAAAATCAACTTTCAACAACTACAAAAAGATTGTCAACCAGATGCGCTACAAGATACCTGGAATATGTCTTTATTGTTGCAATGTCGCGCTTTGGAATTGCAAAATAAATCTACACAACAAGAGAATATTAATTTACGAGATCAGAGAATAAAAGCCGCGATAGCTGTTAACCCCATCACCAGTTCTATATTTGGTGAATCTGGTTTAAATCAAATGCAAACTCCTGTGATGTTTATTGGTAGCAGTGAAGATACTGTAGCACCAGCTTTATATGAACAAATCCTACCTTTTTCTTGGTTAACTAATCCCCACAAATATCTTGTTATGCTTGTTGGTGCAACTCATTTTTCTAGCATTGGTAATAGTAACCCTGGAAGTCAACAAATAGCATTACCCCCAGACATGGTTGGTAATGCTTCCCAATCGCGTGCTTACATCAATTCTTTAAGTTTGCCTTTTTTCCAAACTTTTGTATATCAAAAACCACAATATCTTCCCTACCTCAACGCTGGTTATGCTCAAACTATTTCTAGTCAATCTTTAGGTTTAAGTCTCGTAAAATCTCTGAACACTCTACAGTTAGCACCAATATTAGAGCATAATCATCAACCAGCTATACCCAAAAAAAAACTCTCTTTAACTATAGTCAGATGGGGATTTTGGATATTAAATATTGGTGTCTCCCTACTACATTTGTTGATTTTTTAGTGATGTTGTTTGTTTAACTCTTTATTCCTACACTGTAATTAAATAGAAAATGCTATATAATTAATTACGTTCGCGCCAGCGTTCCGTAGGCTCTATTTCTAATTAACAATTACGAATTATTTGTGCAGGGTTTTATCAATTTAAACAAACCTGATGACTGGACTTCCCATGACTGCGTAGCACGAGTCAGAAAACTGTTGCGTTTAAAACGAGTGGGACACGCAGGAACTTTAGATCCAGCAGCTACAGGAGTTTTACCCATCGCTTTGGGAAAAGCCACCAGATTATTACAATATTTACCCGGTGAAAAAGCTTATAAAGCTACCATGCGTTTTGGGGTGCGTACTACTACTGATGATTTACAAGGGGAAGTTATCACCTCTCAACCTTGTCCTGGCTTAAAATTAACCGCCATAGAAACCGAAATACCCCAATTTATCGGTAAAATTGAGCAAATTCCCCCTAGTTATAGTGCGATTCAAGTTGAAGGTAAACGTCTGTATGATTTAGCACGTCAAGGAGAAATTGTGCAAGCACCAGTGAGAACGGTAGAAGTATTAAAAATAGAGATTTTAGACTGGCGTGATAGTGATTTCCCGGAATTGGATTTGGCGATCGCCTGTGGTGCAGGAACATATATTAGAGCGATCGCCCGTGACTTAGGCATACTTTTAAACACAGGAGCAACCCTCGCCGCCTTAACCAGAACAGAAAGCAGCGGATTTTACTTAGAAAACAGCCTCACCTTCACAGACATAGAAAACCAACTGCAAACCGGCACATTTCAAACCATCTCCTCAGATGCAGCATTACAACAACTATCACCCGTAAGCCTACCAGACACATTAGCCAAAAAATGGTGTCAAGGACAGAAAGTTCCTGTAAATCTCGAAATTTCAGATTTAGTAAGAGTTTATGAACAAGACAACCGCTTTTTAGGAGTTGGAAAAATCCAAGATCAAATATTAATACCCCAAATGGTTTTTGAACCTATTTCTTAATATTCAAACCCACAATATTCTTTTCGCAAAGTATCATAAACATCGGGTATACAACCACGCATTTAAAGGCGAAAATTTTTTGAAGTGGGGTATAAATACCCCTGACAAAAACGGACTCCTGCCTTCTGCCTCTTGCCTTCGTTATTCCCAAGTTCCCACATCCCGTAAAATACTAGGAATCTCACCTTGGGATAAGGGAAACTCTAAAATAGTTTCTCTATATCCCAAATATCCCGACTCAGTAAAAGACATCAACATCCGCGCCAACGCTAACCAAACCTCAAACTCATATTCCCAATCACTACCACGTCTAGCACGACCAGCAATAGAACGTAAAGCCCAAAAATAAGAATTTCTGACCACCGAACTACCTTTTTTAAATTCTGGTACATCCTCATGGTGAATAAATAAAACATTATTTTCAATTCTCGCTCTCATAATAAGGATTTCAGCCATTTAGTATTCTTTCTTTGATTATACACCCTTCAGTTCCCTGCTATAATCAACTATATTATTTGGCTCAAACTTGGCTCAAAAGGATTAGATACCTCTCTTTAACAAGCTAAGAGTTACCTCAATACGGGGCAGCCCAGGACAGTTAAGTTTGTTGGTTAAAGCAACTCAAGACTGAACTGAGGTTTTATAAACTGGATGATAAAGGACTAGCTACTGATTGTGTGATGGCTTTTGCTTTGGCTGCTTATGCTTGAAAGCGTAGGAATGATGCTAATATCTATGCTGATGATTTGTGGGGTGAGCAGGTGGAGGAAGTTCCTGAGTTGTCAATGTTGAGGGCTAGTTAAATTGTCCATTAGGTATACTTCCATTAGTAAGTATACTTAAAATATGGTAGTATAAATAAAAATAAAATTCCCACTCAGACTGCTTTCTAGTGGGGATTCTTTGTTCATGATCTATAGATTTTGTAATGATTACAACCTTTTAATCCATAGCAAGCACACAGCTAGGTTGTCAAGAAAGACACATAACCAATAGTATAAATTTATATTTCAATATTTTCTGTAAAGATTAAATAAAACTAAACCCCGTCTAGATAGCTTTCTAGAGGAGTCTTTTACTGAATAATAGCTAATTAACTTACCTACCATTCATCAACTCATTTATTAACTCCTGCTGTCTTCTCAACTGCTCTTTTAGTAGGTCTATTTCCTGCTGCTGTTCTGTTTTATCTTTATTGTACCCAGGTACAACTTTCAGGTCTAATTGCCTGTAATGTTTCTGGGATATCTCCTCACTGTGGTCACACCAAGCATTGACTATATGTGGAGGTATACCAATTACATTGATTTGATAAGAAACAAAAGTGTGGCGAGTGTTATAAGGAGGTAGATATTTAGATATCTTACCCTGCTCTATTAAATCTGGGATTATACCTACGTTAGCATCCTGCCCATGCCAAGCATGAAAAAAGCTAGTAGGTCTTATTATCTTACCTTGCCTATTCTTAAATACAACCTCATTAGGTTCACCTTCAGGGATTGACTTTATCAAATCCCATAATTCTCCGCCTTTAGGTATAGGAAACATCCTGACAGTCTCATTCTTAGTGGGCTTGAAGATTTTCAAATGTTCGTTATAGGTTCTCCTGATTAGGATACATTCATCTTTCCACCTTATATCTGACCACCATAGAGCAGAAGCTTCTCCAGGTCTACACCCTGTAAAAAACTTAAATTTGGTGTAGTTATAGTAATGTCTAAGGGTAGACCTGGATTGTATATATTTCAATATTTCAAGAGCCTCTTCCCATGAGAAAGCTTTATCTATGTTTAGGATATCAGCATCCTCATTTACTACATCTTCTTGCCTGATTACCTTGGTTCTCTTCCTTATACTTATGTCATCAGCTAATCCTTTAAATATATTTTTAGGGGTGCATTCTTGTGAAACTGCTAAGTCATAAGCCCTACTTAAATGCTGCAATACACTCTTAGCACTTTCTAGATTTACATTGTTAATTAACCACTCCTTAAACTCTATAGCTGTAAACCCAGACTTATTATCATCTTGAAGTGCAGATAGGGCTTTCACTATGATATTCCTGAAGTGCCTCTGAAACTTAAGTTTATAGGTAGTCTCAGCTAGAGAGTGCTTCCTATATTCACAATACCTATCCCATATCTCTAATAAGTTTAGGTCAACCTGATTATCTTTTGTAGATACAGTTGAGTCTACCACCCTCAATTTAGCTCTTAACCCATACTCCTCCAATATTTCTCTATACCTAGCTAAGTTAAAGTTACCTTCCTTATCTTTTAATTTTCCTTCTTCTAACTCAAGCTGTAACTTTCTCTGTAACTGACCAGCTTTAATCTCCCACCCTTGAACTGTAGCAATACCAGTGGCTAACTTTAACTGCTTATCATCTGCAAAATGTGTCCTGGGAAAGCAGGCTCTTACAATCCCTGAATCCAATCTGACAGTTACTTGACCCTTTTTAGCTTTACCTTTGCTGACTTTTAGATTATTTTTCATTGGCTCAAAGTTGGCTCAAAACTAAGGGAAGCAGACCTAGATAGTAGGCTGTAAGGGTATTATACCATTCTAAGAATTTCTTACCACCGAACCACCTTTTTTAAATTCTGGTACATCCTCATGGTGAATAAATAAAACATTATTTTCAATTCTCGCTCTCATAATAATTTTATATTTTCGGCAAACCCTAATGACTGATTACTGATAAAAGTTGGTAAGGCCAAGTAGGAATGCGTTTGACATCCCCTGTTATTGTTCCTTGAGACTCAATAGATTCTCAAGTTTTCAAACAACCTCTTAGCAATTTTTGATTACTTCTAATAGTTCACTAGGATGATTAATTAAAAAATCAGGATTTTCCTTAGCTAGTGCTTCAGGAGAATTAAAACCCCAAGTAACAGCAACTACTTTAATATTAGCTTTTTTGGCTGCTTCTACATCTCTGGTTTCATCTCCCACATAAATTACTATTTGTGGTTTGATTTGCTTTTGTCTTAATACATTATTAATTATAGTTGTTTTCCCAAAAATTGTTACTCCTGAGTGAATAAATTCAAATAAATAATCTAAATCATGACATTTGAGAAATGCACTTACATTTTCTTGAGAATTAGAAGTAATAATTCCCAATCTATATTCTTTATTTTTGAGTTCTGTAAGTGCTTCTTTAATTCCTGGTATAGATTCTAAATCTTTGATTTTGTTTTTTAATTCCCCTTTAACTTTTTTCACTAAAAAAGGTATCTTAAACAAAGATATACCTGAATATCTAATAATTTCTCTAGAGGTTAAGTTCCTTAATAGAGTCAGTTCATTAGCAGATATTTGTACATAACCAAACTCTACAGCTAACCGATTGGCAATAGTTACAAGAGCATCTACTGTATCTGCAATTGTGCCATCAAAATCAAAGATGATTACTTTTCGAGTCATTTTTTAGTTTAGATGAGTCAAGATTAGCGCGGGCATTTCTTCGTAACATTTTGGGTTTAATGCGTCGCAAAGCTGATGCTGTAAATCGTCTATCCCACTCCTTATCTGTGATTTGTGCTAATTCTACCAGTTTGGGTGCTAAATTTTCAGGATATGGTTGAAAATCTGTAACATCCGTTATTTGAGCAAAACGCTGATTCCACGGACATACATCTTGACAAATATCACAACCAGCAACCCATCCATGCAAGTTAGTTTTAATATTTTCTGGTAATGTTTCTGCTCGATTTTCAATAGTGTGATAAGCAATGCATTTGTTAGCATCGACTACAAACGGTTGAGTAATTGCAGCAGTAGGACAAGCTTGGATACATCTTGTACAATTACCGCAATGTTGGGTAGCAGTGCGATCGCTCTCTAACTCAATATTAGTTAATATTTCTCCTAAAAATACCCAAGATCCATACTCTCTGGTAATGACATTACCATTTTTGGCAATCCAACCAATACCAGCTTTTTGCGCCCAAACTTTATCTTGTACTGGTCCGGTGTCTGCATAATATCTGGCTTTTATCCCTTCACCCTGTGATTCTAACCAGGTAGCCAGTTGTTTTAGTTTTTTGTGCAGTACCTTATGATAATCCCTTCCCCAGCCATAACGGGAAATTTTCGCGTATTCTTCCCCTTCTGGATGTTGATGTGGTGTGTAATAATTTAACGCCACACAAATCAGCGATCGCACTTCTGGCATTACCAAACTAATATCCTGACGTTTTGGGTTTCCCATCCATTCCATGTCAGCGTGATAACCCATTGCCATCCATGCTTGCAGCCTTTGAATTTCTGTAGCGTCTACCCCTTCTACAGCAGCAATACCCACTTTGTGAAAGCCTATCTCTTGGGCTTTCTCTTTGATGAGACTACTAGTTAAGCTACACTTTTTCATGTTTATGCTCCTTCCTGGTGTAGTTGCTAAGTTTTTTGTGTTAATGAACCGCAAAGTACGCAAAGTACACAAAGGAAGAGTAGGAGTAATTTTTTACCTCAAAGGAGTTAATCAGAAAAATTGCTTTGACATTATACACAATATCATCATTTTTTTCATTTGTTCTCCTTAACTCTATGATTTGTAAATTTTATTTGCATTTTGTTAAGAAATAATGCAAAATAGTTGACAAGAGGTCAAGCAACCCAGAGTGATGCCCACCTCCCACTGATTAACAACAAATTTAGTTAATAAACTGTGGTGAATATAATGACTTTCACTTCTGATTCAGCTTCAACCCGTTTTTCTGGTGCTTTAAACTACAGCAACCAAACAATTGATACTGTCACCTCAACCATTGCTGTATTTAAAGCCCTCAGCATTGATGACCAACTAGCAGTTTTGTGGTACGCATACACAGAAATGGGTAAATCCATTACCCCAGCCGCTACAGGTGCAGCTAGATTACAACTAGCAGAAGGTTTGTTGAATCAAATCAAACAAATGCCTCATGCAGAGCAGTTAGAAGCGATGCGTGATTTAGCTGGTCAAAAAAATACTCAAGTTTCTCGCTCTTACGGTATTTTCAGTGCTAACACTAAGTTAGCTTTCTGGTACGAATTAGCAGAATTAATGGCAAAAGGTTTTGTAGTACCGGTACCACCAGGTTATCAGATTTCCCGTGATGGCGCACAAGTTTTACAAACTCTCAAAGAATTAGATTTTGGTCAGCAAATTACAGTTTTCCGCAAAGTAGTTACAGAAATGGGTGTTGATCCTTTAGCTGACTAATTGCTGATATTCTTCCAACCTCAATGTCTTTTTACAATTTTATTCCCAGGTAATTACTTGGGAATAATTTATTTTTAGGAGTCAGGAGTCAGGGGGAAGTTAATAACCCAATTCCCCATTCCCAATTCCCAATTCCCCATTCCCCATTCCCCATTCCCAGCAGTTAAAAATATGAATATTACTATTGAAGGAATTACAGAACCAACTATATTGCGTTATTTTACCACTTTAAACGCAGGTGATTTTACAAATACTGCGGCATTATTTACTGAAGATGGTTTGATGTATCCACCTTTGGAGTCTGCGGTTATGGGACGAAATGCGATCGCTTCCTATCTCCATCAAGAAGCGCAAGACATTAAAGCCGAACCCCACCAAGGAATTATTGAAAATTCAGCAGATCAAAAAATCCAAATTCAA
>NZ_JAQMTI010000051.1:0-19001 GCF_028329225.1 Sphaerospermopsis kisseleviana CS-549
AAACGCTGCTGCGGCGACGATAGTTGAGGGGTTGCCCTCTGTCACAATAGCTCGATGCCAGGTTTAATATTTAACAACAATTTAACAACAATGCCTCCTCTATTTATTTAGAGGGGGTTTTTGTTTTGGCGACTGTAGAAAGTTTATATTGAAGGTTAAGCCCAAAACAACGAAATAACGTAGGTTGGGTTGAGGAACGTTCGCGAAGCGTGCCGAAGGCATAACCCAACATTTACAAGGGTTTGTTGGGTTTCACTTCGTTCAACCCAACCTAGAAAAATCCTTAACCGAACAGTATTGGACTCTTGCTTATTGTCTCTTGCCTAGAGCGTAGTTCTATAATAGCATTTACCTAACTGGCTGTATTGGTATAAAAAAACGTAGCGCAAACCTCCAAAACTAGGTAAAAAACTAAAATAATACTACACAGGACTTACGCAACTGGCACATTGATAAGGTGCGTCAGAATAAATTTTGTAAATAAATAGATTCTTGATATTTGACACACCCACTTTTTTAAAATTGGAATGTTCCCGGTTTATATTAGATTAAACTGCATCTTGCAACTTTTGAATATCACCATTCCTAATCACATCAATATTACGGGTGATTTTCTCAATTTTCCAATCCCACCAACGAATAGAAAGTAGGATTTCTATTTCTTCATTACTAAAACGCTGCTTAATAGGAACTGCGGGATTACCACCTACCATAGTATAAGGTGGAATATCTTTAACTACTACAGAACGTGCTGCAATTACAGCACCATCACCAATTTTTACTCCTGGCATAATTAAAGAATCATAACCAATCCAAACATCATTACCGATAACAATATCACCTTTTCTGGGTAAGTTCATTAAATCATTCATTGCACTTTCCCAACCATTACCAAAAATGGGAAATGGGTATGTAGAAATTCCATCAAGTTTTTGATTTGCACCGTTCATGATGAATTTTACATGAGTGGCGATCGCACAAAACTTACCAATAATTAAAGAGTCATCACCAGTCACCAATCATAATATTGGGTGATTTGATGCAGTTGTTAATAAAGCAAACTCGGTGATGTTCTGCTATTGGATAGGGATTTTGAGGATTTGGTCTAAATTGTTCTATTAATTCCATTAAATTCTCACTTTCCTATTTCATCAATTGCCAAATTTTAACAGTTTTATCTGAACTACCACTAGCAAGAACTTTACCATCTGCACTCAGGGAAATAGAATTTACTACCCCAGAATGTCCTGTTAAAGTTTGTAAAACTTCACCTGTAGAAATATCCCAAATTTTAATAGTAGAGTCAGCACTACCACTACAGATAAATTCACAATTTGGACTCACAGCCAAAGATTTTACTTTATTTGTATGTCCATTTAAAGTATTTATTAACTTACCTGTACTTAACTGCCAAATTTTAATAGTAGAGTCAGCACTACCACTAAACAAATATTCTCCATTGGGACTGATAGCTATTGATGTAACTTCTCCTAAATGACCTGCAATAGTACGTAAATGATCACCTGTGCGGGGATTCCACAATCTAATTTTGTGATCTGAACTGCCACTAGCGAGAATTGTACCATCTGGACTTATGGCAACTGCGTGAACTTCTGATGAATGCCACAAAGTACAAATTCTTTCTCCTTTTTGTAAATTCCAAATTTTGATTTTATTACTGCCACTAGCAAGAATTTTACAATCGGGACTAATTGTAACTACATTAACTGGTTTTTGATGTCCTAAAAGTGTATGGATTAGTTTACCAGTTTTCAAATGCCATACTTTGACATTACTTTGTGGATGTTCACAACTACCCACAGCCAAAAAATTACTATCTGGACTGATAGCTACAGACGAAACAGCACCTAAATTTCCTGTGAGAGTACGAATTAATTTACCAGTTTGTAGATTCCAAATATTGATGGTTTTATCTGCACATCCACTAACTAAAATCTCATGATCTGGACTTATTGCTACAGAAGAAACTTTCCCAGAATGTCCATTGAGAGTATAGTTAAGATGCGCCATTTCCAAATTACGATTATTTTTCAGAATGGCTATTTCTTCTAAAAGACTCTCTACATAAATAATATTATCACTATCACCAATAGCGGCAAAATATTGTTTTAAAGTAGTGATATAATTCTCATCATCGATTTTCAATGCTAGTTGCATTGCCTTTAATGGGTGAGTGACTTCTGTTAATGATACTTGCCGTATTTGCAACCAGGTATTAATGGAGTAATCAACTTGTTCCTGTAACCAAAAAGAATTAGAAACATGAGATAAACTTTGAGCTAATTGTAAAGCAATTTCTGGAACTTTTAACCGTCTTTCATTTTTGAAAGCTTCGTAAAGTTGTTTATAACTATCAGTAATTACCTCTAAAACTTGTCTATCTATTCCTTCATTAATTAAACTTGGTAGCAATTTTGGTAACAAGGGAGGTACATCATAATGCACCAAGTGATAAACATCTGTCACCCAAGCAGTAACTAAACAATGAGAGGTAATTAAAACTTGATAAAGATATTCCCAGTCTTGGGAAGAAATTTCATATTCTACTGATAAATGACTAACATCTATTCCTTGAGATTGCCATTTTTCTATCTTCTCTAAAATTACCAAATTGCGGTTTTTCTCTTTACCTAAATCGTTAATTACTTCTAAATCTTCACCTAATGCTAACAATTGATTTTTAACATTTCTCCATTCTAAAGCCCGATTTTTAGCAGAATCTTGTAAAATTTGCTTATAGGGTAATTTATAAATAGTTTTATAGTAATAATTATCTTGTCCTAATCCCCAATAACCAATGCGGAAATTTAGACAATCTCCATCTTTTTCTGATTCTAAAATTAAAGTAGGTTGGTTTTTTAAAGCACTAAATAAAGCCTTGATGCTAGATTCACTATGAAACCGTTTACTATCCCAAGCACCAGCTAAAAATTCTATGGGTCTTTCTTGATAATGCAAAGAATAATAATTATTGATAAATTCACGCAAACCTTCAGCTAATTTTAGTTCAATTTCATCAGTAAGTTTTGAAGGTTGCACCTCAAATTTATCAAACTGTATTTGTGGTGCTGCTAACAAAACTTTTAATGGTGTGTGTTGATAATTAATAGAAGATTCTAAAAGTTGGGAAGGATATAATCTCAATGGCCAATTATCCAGAATTTTATGCACTTCTGGTAGTCTAATTGCTGTTTCTTTTTCTTGATTAGCTATTTTTAATTGTGTGGCATGATGGTAAACTGCTAATTGCTGTTGCTGGTTTAACTCAGCTTTAGTAATATCTAATTTTGTAACATTATCTACTGTGTGAATGAAATCTTGAATTACTTGGGAAATTGGCAAATTGTCGGTTTTTGAGTTACTTGATGTTTGTTTTTGGATGATGTTTACCATCACAGGTGCAAACTCTAATACCAGTTGAATGAGTAGATTTAATCCTGGTTGCATAAAAAAATCCTAATGACTATCTAATACAATAATCCAAATCTTTTGTTAACTTAATTACAAGAACTATGAAATTTCCACACAGGTAATCTTCTTGACCTACTTCTACTTTTGATTGAGAAAATTAATACATATTCCCTATACTACTATCTTAAGGCATAATTTTGAGTGACTAACTAAAGATTATAATATAAATGAATTGATAGCAACCATAAAAATGTCAAACATCGGCTAAATTGACAACCTAGCTAATGTTTGACTAGCAAATTTCCATATATATTGAGGAATTTAGTTTGTTATTTTGATAAATTAGCGTGATTGAGTTGAGACTAATGTAAACTCTAAATTTTAGCTAATAGCTGCTATTTTTAGCTATGATTATTGTCTCAAATTTCTAATTTTTGGATAATTAGAATTTTATTCCTAGTTGTCCATTGAAACCGCGTATAGAATGGTATCCCGCACCGAGAAAAATATGTTTGGTGGCGTTTGCTTGTACACCACCGGAAAAAGCTACACCTTTATCTTCTGAATAGTAACCAACTCCAACGTAAGGAGAAATTACAGGTAAATTGATGAATTTTAAGACATCTGCACCTGTAGCACCGTCTTCACCTGTTCCTACTTCTACACCTAAACTTAATGCTTTAGCACCTACAGCGTAAGTAACGTCTCCATCTTTTCCACCGACGGAAACCCAAGGTTGGGGTACAATTTGTGCAGATGCTTGACTGGGGTTGAATAATACTAAGAAACCCAAGGATGTGATGAGTGTTTTGATAATAAATACTGGTTTCATTTTTATATCTCACGCAAAGACGCAAAGACGCAAAGAAAGAAAGGAAGTGATAGAGAAATAAAGACTAAGAAAAGCAAGGGTATGCTTTCCAAATATGACTATTGCTAGTACAACAGTTTATACGACGTATTGGAATAGCATAAGTGCCTGAATTTGAAAAAGACGCAAAAGAAGATAATTTCTCTCTGCGTCTTTTCGCTATCAATAGCTTTTATTCACTACATCCTTTCTAATACCTTAATTCCCAGCAAATCTAATCCTAGTTTTAGGGTTCTTGCTGTTAAATAGCATAACATCAAACGTGATGTTTTGATGGGTTCTTCTGATTTTAAGACTGGACATTTATCATAGAATTTATTAAATTTTTCGCTGAGGTTATACAAATACTCACAGAGGCGATTTGGTAATAAATCCTGTTCTACTTCGGCAATTATTTCATCTAGTTGTAATATGTGTTTCGCTAGGGTTAATTCTGTATCTTCTTTGAGGATTATTTTGGCATCTGTTCCTAAATTTGCAAAGTCAATATTGCCTTCTCTACTAATGCCTTGAGTCCTTACATAAGCATATAACATATAAGGCGCTGTATTGCCTTTTAAGGAAAGCATTTTATCATAACTAAAAACATAATTGCTAGTACGATTTTGGCTTAAATCGGCATATTTTACCGCACTAATACCAACGACATCAGCAACATTTTTAATAAACTGTTCTGTTTCTTCTCGACTTTCTTCTTTTAATCTTGCTTCTAAATCTGTTCGAGAGCGAGATATTGCTTCATCTAATAAGTCTTTTAACCGGACTGTATCCCCAGAACGAGTTTTAAATTTCTTCCCGTCATCTCCTAAAACTAAACCGAAGGGAACGTGAACAATTTCCACATCATTTGCTATCCAATCTGCTTTTTTTGCAACTTGGAAAAATTGAGCAAAGTGGTTTGCTTGTCCTGCATCGGTGACGTAAATTATCCGTTTTGCTTGATCTTCTTCAATTCTATAACGTAGTGCTGCTAAATCTGTGGTTGCATAGTTATAACCGCCATCTGATTTCTGCACAATTAAGGGTAAAGGTTCACCTTCTCTATTAGTAAAACCTTCCAAGAAAACACATTTTGCTCCTTGGTTTTCTTCTACTAATCCTGCTGTTTCTAAATCTGCTACTACTTTGGGTAATAAGGGGTTATAAAATGATTCTCCTCTTTCAATTAATTTGATATCGAGTAAATCATAAATTACTTGAAATTCTTTTCTTGATTGTTCACATAATAGTTTCCAAGCATGAAGGGTATCTTCTGCTCCTGCTTGTAATCTTACGACTTCTTGACGTGCTGTTTCTTGAAAGTTTTCATCTGCATCAAATCTTTGTTTTGCTTGGCGATAAAAACTAACTAAATCTCCTATATCTAAAGCGTTAGCAGTAGTTAATGCTTCGGGGTAAACTTCCCGCAAATAAGCAATTAACATCCCAAATTGTGTACCCCAGTCACCGACATGATTTAATCTTAATACTTCATGTCCGCGAAATTCTAAAATCCGCGCAATACAATCACCGATAATTGTAGAACGTAGATGTCCTACGTGCATTTCTTTGGCAATGTTGGGACTAGAAAAATCAACTATTTCCTTTTGTGGGTTTTGTACTTTGGGAACTCCTAAACGGGGATCTGTTTTAATGGCGTTGAGTTGTGCTTCGAGATAGGATGTTTGTAATTTTAAATTAATAAAACCAGGTCCAGCAATTTCTGGTGGTTCACAAATATCAGATACATCTAATTTTTCTACAATAGCAGTGGCGATCGCTCTTGGTTGCATTCCCAATTTTTTACTCAAAGATAAAGCCACATTGGCTTGAAAATCACCAAATTTAGGATTACTTGCAGGTACTAAAATGGGATCTACTTGAGTATAATCTGATCCAAATGCAGCCGCCAAAGCTTGTTGTAGTTTAATTTTTAGTTGTTCTTGTGTAGCTTTCATGTTCAAATCTTATTTGTTCTGATCTGTATTAAAGGTGCGATCGGCTGCTAGAAATTGTTATATTGCCAAATGCTTGATTATTTTAACTTGATAACAGTTAATTACGAATTACGAATTACGAATTACGAATTATTTTAACTGTTCAGTGTTTTAACAACTGTCATTCCTTGAATCCGCCAAGAACCTTGTTTGCGAATTAAATCATAACGCACCCGCAAGCGATCCTGAGAAGTCTGTTGAAATTGATTTCGTTGATAAAAGTGGGTAACTTCCCTTACTGTAGCTTCTACCACGGCATTATCTGACATATTGCTGGTTTGATTGACAAATTCTACCTTGACATCATGTTCATACTTGCGATAGCGTTTTTCTGCTATATCCTGCTTGACAATTGATTGCCATTGTGGTATTGCAGAAACAGTTAAAATTTCATTTAAACGATTAATTTGATGATCTGGACCAAAAACAGCGGCTTTAGTGGATAACCACTTTTCAATCACGTCCTGGGCGATCGCTGGTGTCAATTGACCTTCAGGTACTTCTGGTTTGCTGCTATTGGGTTCAGGAATGGTGACTGGTGGTTGATTCAATTCTATAGCCAAGGGTGTTCCCTGGACAGTTGGTTGGGGGAAAAACACATTGTTAAACCATCCCCAGACTGTAGAAACTAACAACCAAAAAACTAACAAACCTCCCATAGATAGAAACACCAGCCAAACTAAGCGAGTTTTTGCATCTAATGAGTTAGCAAAAGTGCGCCGTCGTCGAGCATGAGAATGTTGATGTTCCGAAACCAGACTTCGACTATTAACTGCAACGGGCTTGCGCCTTCTACGCTTTTTAGTTTGACTCGTTACATCATAATTACCGGCATTGATTTGCTGGTAATATTCAGTTCCTGCCTCTTCTGCTGTCGCCGACGGTTCTGGCATTTCTGGGGTGTGACTGTTGCTGTATCTCCTAGAATGCCATTCTGGTGGAGAATAGTTAGCAGATTCGGGTACTTCGCTGGGTGCTGAGGTGTAAAACTCAGGATCAGGTGTATAGTTGTGATTTACTGTCCCATTACTAACCCCATGATTAATCCCATTACTAACATTGTGATAGCTGTGATAACGGGTACTATTAATTGTTGGTGAGGTAAAAAACTGTTTATTAATTGTAGTCCATTCATCAGTTGCTTGTGTATCTTTTGGTAAAGCTTCTAAATAAGCTTGTACCTGTTTATCAGCAAAATATTCTTTTAAAGAAGCTTGTTTTTTGACTAAATCTCGAAAATGAGGAAATACCTCTTGTTGTAACCAATGTTCACAGTACAAACACAATCCTGGTAACAAATCTGGGGAATCTTGAGATTTTTCCCGAATAATAGCTAAAGCTTCATATTCCTGACTTAGTTCCAAAACACGAGTTGCTTCTTCGGTTTGTCCAAGTAACAAAGCACAGAGAGACTGTTCTAAATGCACATCTTGACGCTTACCAAGACGAATTAACATTTGCTTTGCCTGACGAATTAAAGCTGGTTGACGTTGGGCAAAACCCCTGGCGATTAGGGCATAAACTGCTAAATATGTAGACACAGCAGAAGGACGCTTACTTTCAGCTTCAAATAATTTATGCTGTTCTGCAACTGTCAAATGGTTGCGTAACTGTTGAATAAATCTCAGAAAATCATCTATATTTAAACCAGATTGGTCATTACCACTACCATCAATTCCACCCCGCTCTTCTAAAATACTGTGTAATAATTCTAAACCTTGACGGCGTTCTTTGGTTTTTTCTAGAGGTAGTTCCAACAACTCTAGAATTCTATAGGGGCGTAGCTTACACAGATCTGCGGCAATTTCCGCTTGCACATTAGGAAACAGACCTTCACGCATTAGTAATTCTTCCCCAGTTTCCAATGATATAGCAGCATTTTCATAATTACCTTGCTGCCATTGTTCCCGTCCCAGTTCCAAACAAGCTAAAGCCACTGTGAGAATAATATCTGGCAGTTCAGGACTGGCAAAAAATTCCTCACTGTTAAGATGAGATCCTACTTTCACCCCTGCGGGTTTATTTCTATTTACTAGGTGTGGACGACCTAGCTTCAGCACTAATTCGTATTCTCCCAACTCTTGGAGAAGCAATAAAGCACCCACTAATTCATCTGGGGCAATTTCGATGCTGAGACTTTGAACATCGTGATTGCGGTTAATGGTTTCGGTGCTGTTTTCTAATAGCGATGTTGCCCCAAGCCGATCTGGATTGTATGCTTGGGCTAGATAAGCCTGATCGTAGGTACTGCGTTCTCTGGGATTTGATAAAACCACGTAAGCTTCTTCTATGAGTTGTTTACGAGAGGATATAGCTGCAATGGAATATTCCCGTCTTGGCAATTGAACAATGCGATCGCTATAAGCTTGCCGCAATTGTTCCTCACTTGCCGCCAACGGTAGTCCTAAAATTCGGTAGTAATCAAGCGGAATTCGCACAGCCTACTTCCCCTGCACTGTGTTTACGTGGCATCTCCCAGAGACGGACATGATTAACCTAGAGCATTCCAGGCTTGTAAAACCGTGCCATAATCATAGCTTTAATAATACCGTGTATAATATACCAGTTGAGTGTATATCGTAACAGTTTTTTTTGTTTCTTGCTAAGAATAAATATATCCCCAGAATTATTTTCAGCTGTTGATTTAGCACAGCACCAGTATTTCCCCCAAGATATTACCTGATGCACTAGCCTGAAGTAAATTAGCTTTCGGTTATCATTGCCTTATGTATGTTTAATGTATCTTTGCCTTATTATATATATCTGCTAAATTATAGATATACTCTTATCAGACTTTTACATTTCAACACACAACTAAAGCTTTTGATAGTGGTAGAGATGTTGAACCAACTATAATATAAAATTCGTAATTTGTTTTAGCTGTTTACAGTGTCTTAGTAATAAAACTGCACTACAATTGATTAATGCTGATAACTTAATAACACAATATAGCACGATTAATTTTTTATGACCATTACTTAACAAAGAGTAAATTTTTACACAAAAAATTTCAATGACTGTGGCAACACCAAGAAAGAGTAGGGAAGAAGATTTTTGAGGCAGACCTGATATTAAGATCAGAAAATTGTTAATGGCTATGCAGAAAAACGACTATTCTGATTGCTAACTTAAAGAGCGAACATAAAAAGCCACAGTTACGACACCAAAGACCAAAAATAGGCAATAAACATTAAAAAATGGCAAAATTACACCTTAACTATTCCATACCAATCTTTTTTAAGTCAGAAATGAAGATTTTATAGTTAGCAGATTGACTTTTACCAAGGCTGCCCTATTTCCAGCTAACATTATTAAGACTTGCTTACAGCAGATTACAGAGAAATGAGGTGGAGAATCTAATTTCAAGGTCAGATACTAAGGCCGTTTTACTCTTGACTCTTGACTCCTGTAAGGGCGAAGCATTCGGGCAACCCATGATCAATTTTTGTCCAAGGCTATTTTCCTGTAAGGGCGTTCGCGAAGCGTGCTGGAAGCATCAGCATTCGGGCGATAAATTATCAATTTTGATTACAGGTTATTTTCCGAATGCCTGTCTGCCGACAGGCAGGCTTCGCCCCTACTTCGCCCCTAGTTCGCCCCTACGACTCCTGACTCCTGCTATAACTTTAAAACCGTAGCTTTAACTTTTACGACAGGGATACTTCACAATAATGGTTCAAGAACGCACGTTACCCAAATTTGATACTTCTACAGTCCAGATTACCAAAGCAGAAGGACTGGAATTATACGAAGACATGACTTTAGGGCGCTTTTTTGAAGACAAATGCGCCGAAATGTACTACCGGGGAAAAATGTTTGGTTTTGTCCACCTGTACAACGGACAAGAAGCCGTTTCCAGTGGTATTATTCGGGGAGCAATGCGACCTGGTGAAGACTTCGTTTCCAGTACCTACCGTGACCACGTTCACGCTTTGAGTGCAGGAGTACCAGCTAGAGAGGTAATGGCAGAATTATTTGGTAAGGCCACAGGATGCAGCAAAGGGCGCGGTGGTTCAATGCATATGTTTTCTGCTGAACATCGTTTATTAGGTGGCTATGCTTTCGTAGCTGAAGGTATTCCCGTCGCATCTGGGGCAGCTTTTCAAAGTAAATACCGTCGGGAAGTCTTAGGAGACAAAACAGCAGATCAAGTAACTGCTTGTTTCTTTGGTGACGGTGCTGCTAACAACGGGCAATTTTTCGAGACTTTAAATATGGCAGCACTTTGGAAACTGCCAATTATTTTTGTGGTAGAAAATAATAAGTGGGCGATTGGCATGGCTCACGAACGGGCAACATCAGATCCCGAAATTTACAAAAAAGCCAGCGTGTTTAACATGGTAGGCGTGGAAGTAGACGGGATGGATATTTTAGCAGTGCGCCAAGTCGCCCAAGAAGCCGTAGCCCGCGCCCGTGCAGGGGAAGGACCCACCCTCATTGAAGCCCTCACCTATCGTTTCCGTGGTCACTCTTTAGCAGATCCCGACGAACTCCGCAGCAAAGAAGAAAAAGATTTTTGGTTTTCTCGTGATCCGATTAAAAAGCTAGGTGCTTATTTGGTAGAACACAACCTAGCTACAGAAGCAGAACTCAAAGACATTGAAAAGAAAATTCAGGGTGTGATTGAGGATGCGGTGAAATTCGCAGAAAGCAGTCCCGAACCAGATGCGAGCGAATTATATCGCTTTATCTTTGCAGAAGACGAATAGGTTGGGGACTGGGGACTGGGGACTGGGGACTGGGAAAGAAGCAGGGGAGCAGGGAGCAGGGGAGCAGGGGGAAATTATTTGTATTTTCCCAATCACCAATCACCAATCACCAATCACCAATCACCAAATATGTTTACCATTACTGAACAACAACAACAATACAAAACCTACATCCTCGCGGATACTACGGCTGGTTCTCATCTGGAAGTAGTACCAGAAAGAGGGGGTATTATTACTCGTTGGCGTTTGCAAGGTCAGGAAATTCTCTATTTAGATACAGAAAGGTTCGCTAACCCAGAGTTAAGTATTCGTGGCGGTGTCCCCATTTTGTTTCCTATCTGTGGGAATTTGCCGGATAATACTTACACCTACAACGGTAAACAATATACTCTGAAACAGCACGGCTTTGGGCGAGATTTACCTTGGGAAGTGACAAACCAAGTTACTGAAGGTAAGGTTAGTTTAAGCGTAGTTCTCAAAAGTAATGAGGTAACACGCGCTGTTTATCCTTTTGATTTTCAGCTAACTTTTACCTACACGCTACAAGGTAATTCTTTGGTCATCGATCAGGTTTATCAAAATCTGTCTAATGTGCCGATGCCGTTTTCGGCTGGGTTTCATCCCTATTTTCAGTGTGGTGATAAGTCCCAGTTAGAGTTTAATATTCCCTCTGGACAGTATCTAGACCAGAAAACCAAGGAAATGCACCCGTTTAACGGTCATTTCGATTTTGCAAGGGATGAGATAGATTTTGCTTTTGGTCATTTGCGGAGTCAGTCAGCAGCAGTTACAGATCATAGCCGCAAGTTGAAATTGACCCTTGACTATGATGATATCTATGCTATGCTGGTCTTCTGGACGTTGAAGGGTAAGGATTTTTATTGTCTTGAACCTTGGACGGCTGGACGCAACTCGCTCAATACTGGTGAAAACCTAACTGTGTTAGCGCCAGGAGCAAGCAAAACTACCTCGGTGAAATTAACTGCGGATTTTTTCTGAAAAACAGTTGACAATCTAGAGAGAGTTTGTTATATTAAAAAAGTTGCGAAATGCAAAAGGGTCGCTAACTCAACGGTAGAGTACTCGGCTTTTAACCGATTAGTTCCGGGTTCGAATCCCGGGCGACCCATAAAAAGCCAAATGATGATATTTTGTCTGAATCAGGATTTCCAGGATTTAAGGGTTGTTGGAGATAATGAACTATGCTAAAGACTGTTCAAGGAATCTACCGGAATGGTAAAATCGAGTTAACTGAAATTCCAGCCAATATCATAGAAAGTCCAGTTTTAATAACTTTTATAGAAACTCCAACTCCAGAAAATATAACCATACCCACAACGGAAGAATGGGGTGAAATATGACAATTAGTCCCGACAGCTTTTAGTCTAGGGATAGGGGGCGTTGTAGTTCGCCCCGTCGGAGTTATTCCCGGCAAATGAAAGGTATGAGATCTTTGTCTATGTTTTTTGGAACTATAAATACAAAACCACTGGAATGACAATTAGGTTGTAGTTTCACCATTGTGATTTTCCCATTGTTGGGTTCGCTGTCAACAAAACGCACCACTCCAGTCGCACCTGCAACGGAAAAGTTGGAGCTAGACAACACTTGCTGAATACCCTTCCGTGTAGGGTTTTGCTCTAAAGCTTTACTTAATACCAACACAGCATCATAGCTATTGACACTGCGCCAAGTAATCTCTGTGTTGGTGGGGAAATTAGTGATTTTCCACAAAGTTTGAGCTTGCTCTGCAAACGCGGAGTTAATTTCGTTCATGGGATGCCAAGGTATTGCCCAAACTGTGCGTTTAATTCCTGGTGAAGATGTAATCTGATCTGATGTTAATAAATCAGGATTGTAGAGACTATTACCTGCAATTATCCAAGATTGGTTGACGTTTGATTGAATGACCTCTAAGGCTTCTTGAATGCTATCACGCAATCCCACACCAGCATCAGGAATCAGGACAATTGCCGTTGCTCCTTGGCTTTGCGCTTGATTTAATGCTATTTTGGCATCAAATTTATTGCTGGCGAGATTAAAAGCTGGTTGGTGGTCAATCACATGACCAGATAACGACCTTGCTGATGCTCGGAACTGATTGGCTAGAGATTCAGCATACTCACTACCTTCACTATAAAAAACTGCTGCTTTGCGTTGTTTTAGTTCGGAAAATACATAAGTTGCCATTCTTGGTCCGGCAACGGCAGTACTAGAGACGGTCCGGAAAAAAAAGGGCCCTTTGAGATTATGGGAGGTTGCAGTAGGAGAAACTAACACTAATTTTTCTCGGCTATAAATAGGCAAGGTTAGGTTAGTGGTGTCGCTGGTATAGTGACCAACAACAGCTAGTAAATCACGATACTTTACCAAACGCTCGGCAACTTTGAGGGCAGTATTGACGATTGTACCTTGAGCATTTGGACGATTACTATCATCAGCAATGATAATTCGCAGAGGCTGACCTTTTTCTAGTGCCTCAGTTTGAGCTTGAGCCGCACCCCTGAGTATTTGTAGACCCATAGCAGTAGAACGTTCTAGGGAAACTGCAACGGCAATTGTATAAATCTTATTGGCTGGGAATTGGATTTGAATTTTGGCATTATTGAGGTAGATTAAAGTTTCTGCATCTGCTTCTTGATTGAAAGCGGCTTCAAATAAATTCACAGCCTTCGCAAAATTTTGCTGGCGATATTTTTCAATAGCTAATTGTTTGGCTGGTGGAGGCTGACCATTTCCCCAAAAACTACTAGGAATCAGACTTTCTTCGCCGCAACTGAGATGATCGTCTAGTGTTTGGTCACAAGTGCGAGGGATGGCAATTTCTTGATATATTTGTTTACCAACAATTAGCAGCAAAACACCACAAGTTGTTGTTAATAATAATTTTTGCCATTGCAGGTGGGGATGTTTTTCAATCTGCGCGATTTGCTCAAGAATAACTTGCGCGTTTTTTGGGCGTTGCTTACAGTCAGCAACGGTCATCGTTTGAATTAGGGTAATTAATTTTTTCGGAGTTTTTGGATCTTTGATATATTTAGACCAATTAAGTAAATCTTCATAGTTATCGCCTGCGGGGTCAATACCTGTTAGTAAATAAATCAAAGTCCGACCCAAGGCATAAAAATCTGATTGTAAAACAGCGTAACCGTCACGTTGTTCGGGAGCAGTGTAACCAATGGAATGAATAACTGTCACCTGCTTACCGTTAACAATAGTTTGGGTTAATTTCCGTGCAGTCCCAAAATCAATTAACACTAATTTGCCATCAGGACGAAGCATAATATTTGCAGGTTTAATATCGCGATGGAATAACTTCTGCTCATGAACAAATTGCAAAATCTCCGTTATTTGGGTCAGCCAATTTAATGCTATTTTATAAGATGTTAAATATTTATTTTTAGATAGCCAAATTTGTAAATCTTGTCCTGGTATTTTCTCCATGACAAAACAGCGTAATTGGCGATTTGTATTTAAAACAAGCGGAAATATCACTTCACCAACAGGTAAACCAGGATGTCGTAAACTGATCAGAATTGATGCTTCTTGCTCAAAGAGTCGCTCTAGTTCTGGTGAGACTTCTTTGAGAGATTTAAGAACTTTCGGCTTTTCTGGGTTAAGTAAATCTTGAATTTCAAATACTTCTGTATACCTTGTATAGTTATCTTGTTCAGCTTGCAAGGGATGTTTGATTAAATAGCGATTTTGTAGTATCAGCGGCGTTTGACAGTTTTGACATACGGCACAGTTATCAGGATTTTTGCGCCGTGAACAATCGGGATTGATGCAATAAGCCATAAACTCAGGACGATCACCAAATAATTAAGCAAATAATTAAGCAAATAATACAGATATTTTAAATGGAATTACGCAAAAGTACCAAAAAGCTTACGTACCGTAACGAAATCATGTCATCCTTGGCGCTTATTAATGGCTAATCAATAA
The DNA here is from genome assembly GCF_028329225.1 of Sphaerospermopsis kisseleviana CS-549. Classification (NCBI taxonomy): domain Bacteria; kingdom Bacillati; phylum Cyanobacteriota; class Cyanophyceae; order Nostocales; family Aphanizomenonaceae; genus Sphaerospermopsis; species Sphaerospermopsis kisseleviana. Next base: position 14,934 of record NZ_JAQMTI010000051.1, read on the forward strand.
TTTGTCAAGCTCACTTTTAGATCAGTGACTGAGTGAGCCAAAACTGGACTAGCGCACACCAACTAATTCAGCGAAATTACTAATATACCTCAGCATTAAGGAGAAATCCATGAAGCGTTTTATCTCAACTGCTGCTGCTACGGTTACGTTAGTCCTTTCGTTGTCTACACAAGCGATATCTGCTGTGGGAAAAGCCCACGATCAGATTTCAGATTAAAGCTTCTCCTAGTACGGCTTTAGACAGACAATCATCCATCATCATGGAGTTGAACTCTGAGCAAGATGAGGAAACATACCTCAATCTAGGTGTTTTCTGCTTGCTATTCGGAAACTGGCAAGGGGCAATTGAGAATTTCGACCAAGCTATACGTATTAATCCTAACGTTGCTGAAGCTTACGGCATCAGAGGTATTGCCCGTTTGCAATTAGGAGACGTGAAAGGTGCTACTGAGGATTTACAGAAAGCGGCTGATATCTTTCAACAAAAAGGGAAAATAGCCGAGTACCAAGAGGTAATGAACATAATTAAAGAAATTAACAATAAATCAACTGATGCTGTCATCAGTTAGAGATTAAGACAATCAATCATTTGTCAAATATTAATAGTGATGAAAATCATGAGTAAATCCAAAGGTTTTATTTTCTTGAAGCAATTTCCTTTATCATTGCAAATTGCGATCGCTCTCATTCTAGCCACCATCCTGGGAATTTTACTTCGGTAGGTTTGCCAACTCAATATATTGCTTTATTGATTACGGTTGATTGGTTTCTTGATCGTTGTCGCACTGCAATTAATCTGATGGGTGATATGACTATTAGTTGTTTGTTGGATGGTCAAAAACAGCAAATTGAAATTGGTAAATAATTCTGAATATGTTCCGTATTTGGGAGATGATTTATCTCACGCAGAGTCCCAAAGACGCAGAGAGAATGAGAGTTTTTAAATGCAGGCTTAAGATGAATCGCATTATTTCTGGATATTTATTGAATGTGACGCGCTACCAGCAAACTTACTGGCTTGTAGCTGGGGCAATTATCGGATACGTTGGCTTTGTGGTGATATTGGGAACGACTCGGTTAGTGATTGGTGTTGGTGGTGCGATCGCATTAGGAATGATAGCGTTTTGGTGTTGGAATGTGAACCAATCTTTGCCAAAATCAACACACAATCTATTAGAACGCGAGACTTTTCTGGCGCATTTGAAAAAACTTGAACCCCAGATAGATAAAAGTTCTCAAACAACTTGGCGACAAGCTTATCAATGGGCAGAAGCAACTCAACAATTCGCTACTCAAATTGCTCAAATAGAACCTAGTTTAATTCCCGAATTATTAGAGGCTTTGTATACCGTAATCTCTCTGACTCAGCAGGTAGTTTTCGCTTTAGTAACAGTTAATCAAGTGCAATCTTCCACCTATCGTCCCTTAGCCCAGGAACAGTTACAAATTAGTTGCGATCGCCTCCAACAAACACACGACGAATTACAACAATTACAGGATCAAATCCTACTCTCCCACCTCAATCATACTCATCCTAATATCAATCTTCCCAAAACTTTGCAATTGATAATTACAGCAAATAAAACCGCCCTCCACTAAACATATTCTCATCTTTGCGTGTTAAAATTCTATCATCTAAAAATAGCCATGAAAATTGTTAGAAAACTCCGAAAACACATCTTTGTCTTGTTTTTGTGGATGTCTGTAATTAGCGCATCAATATTGTTCTGTACCACCCCTGAAGTAGATTCTTTTGACAGTGCTTACCGGGTTGTACAAGAATCTTTATTACCTCAAATCTCCATCGAAAAAGCTACAATTTCTGATGCAGTTGCCCAAGGTTACAGTATTAAAAAATTAGCAGAACCTTTACCAAATATGGAAGATTTTCCTCTCTATGGTGCCAAGCCATCAACTGATAGTAATATTGCTTATGTTGAAATTTTTGGTTCGGCGGAAAAATCCAATGCCCAAAAGCAAGATGAACGTTGGCTGGTGGATGTTGCAGAAGCCTTTAATGCCAAAAAAATTACTAATAGTTCTGGGCAAATTCTTCAGGTAGGAATTCGCAATATTCCCTCTGGTACTGCCACAAGAATTTTAGCGGCTAAAAAAGCAAGTCCGGCTGGGTTTTCCCCTTCTAATCAGCTATTGTTAAAACTTTTGGCATCTGAAGGAGTCACAACTTCAATTATTACTCCCAAATTAGTATCTGACTTTGTTGGTTTTGTGGTGGATGGGAAAGCTAATCAAGAACTAGCAAAAAACGGTGATGTCACCTTTGAAAAACTACTAGATGCTATTTTATCGGGTAAAATCACCGTTGGCTATCCCAATCCTTACAGTAGCAGTACATCCTTAAATTTACTGTACACTTTATTTTGGCGGAGTGCAGGACATGATCAAGATGGTAAACCTCTCACTACCTCTGAATTACAATCACCACAGGTAAATTCGGTATTTGATAAATTTCAAAATCAGGTGTTAATTACAACGCTGACAACTCTTGAATTGAAAGATATTTTTATCCGCGACAACCAAAAACTACAAGCGTTTCCTCTACAATATCAAAGTTACCAAACTTTGAAGAAACTGCCAGGATTTGAAGATGTGGTGTTTATCCCCTTTGGAGTAGCTAATGATAATCCTTTGGTGGGGTTTAATTGGAATACTGCGTCCCAAAATGAAGGTTTACGGCGATTTAGTGAATTTGCTTTATCTCCAGAAATGCAGCAGTTAGCCAAAGCACAAGGCTTTAATGCGGATGAACAGTTCAAAAGTCGGGTTTTACCACCCATTCCTAATGGTGCAGTTCTGAAAGCGGCGCAGTCTTATTGGAAACAGCGTAAAGACGGCGGACGGACAGTTAACTTGATGATGGTTATTGATACCAGTGGTTCAATGGAAGGCGATCGCCTACAAGCTGTCAAAAACAGTCTGCGAATTGCTGCACAGTCAATTAATCCTGGTAACTATGTGGGACTAGTTGCATTTAGCGATCGCCCTCAACAAATACTTCCCCTTGCTCCTTTTAATACACAACAACACAAACGTTTGTTAGCGGCCGCTGATTCCCTCATCGCTGATGGAGAAACAGCTATGTATGACGGGATGATAGTCGGTTTATCAGAACTAATGGAACGTCAAAAAACTGATCCTAATGGAAGATTTTATTTGCTACTGCTGAGTGATGGTGAAGTGAATACAGGATTACGGTTTAACGAAATCGCCAATGTTCTCAAATATAGTGGTGTGCGTTTCTATCCCATCGGTTATGGAGAAGTTAATCAAAATGAATTACAAGAAATTGCGAAGTTGCGAGAAACTACTGTGAAATCCAGCGATCCGCAAAAACTACAAACACTATTCACCGAACTGTTGCAAACCAACTTGTAAGGATTCAGGTAGTTTAATCAATAAGGTCGATCCCCGACTTCTTCTTTTGATAAGTCCAATAAATTATGACTAATGGACAGAAGTCGGGGATCTGATTTCTTCAGAGAAGAATTACACCAACTTGTGAATAATTTGTAAATGTATGAATCGTTCTTTGTTCAAAGTTTTAGGATGGGGTTGGGGATTATTTTTGATTGCGGGAGTGGCGATCGCACAAATTTCTCCACGTGCAATTTTACTTATTGATAAAAGTTACTGTCCTCCTGAACAATGGCAGAAAGTAGCACAAACCTACGCTCAAAAATATCAAACTTCCCAATTACATACAGTAATTTTATTTGATGATTTGAGCCAAGAAAAATTCTCACTTCCACCGCAACCATCAGTAATTAGCCAGTTATCCACCTACGGTCGCCCAAATTTAAAACGACAATCTCAGCTACAGAAAACTTATCCAAAAGCTCAATTATTGAGTTGTCGTTTGATTAACAATTAAATAGGGTTTGCTGAGAAAGTCTTTCCGTGAGGGCATAGGAGTCAGGAGTCAGGAGTCAGGAGGAGATTTGAAAATTTCTTTGCCATCTCTTGAAATCCCCAAAAATGCACACTTTTTCCGGTATACCCTTCAAAACCCTTGCACTAATTTCTGTGTTTATCAGCCTCTAACCTTTG
>NZ_JAQMTI010000052.1:0-6537 GCF_028329225.1 Sphaerospermopsis kisseleviana CS-549
ACTGGGGACTGGGGACTGGGGACTGGGGACTGGGGACAGTTAAGAGTTTTTAGCAATTACCAATTACCAGCCCTAACTAAATAACTAACAACATAATTGATCATGACTTTAGATTTCATTAGAATTTCGCCAAAAACAAAGCAAAAACCAGCCGCCCTCATCGTCACGTTACACGGGTGGGGTGCAAATGCCCAAGATGTAGAATCTTTATCCTCTTATTTCAATTTACCTGATTGTGAATTTTTGTTTCCCAATGCCCCTTATCCCTATCCCTATTCCCCAGTTGGTAGGGCGTGGTATGATTTGCGGGACGAGAATATGTATCAAGGATTGCCAGAAAGTCGTCAATTACTGATAGATTGGTTGCAGTCTTTAGAAAGCATGACAGGAGTGCCTTTGTCTCGCACCGTTTTGAGTGGGTTTTCTCAAGGTGGTGCCATGACGTTGGATGTAGGTTTAACTTTACCCTTGGCTGGTTTAGTTGTCATGAGTGGGTATCCACATCCTCAACTTGCTAACTTACAAAAAGGCAATTTTCCACCCACATTAATTATGCACGGCACACAGGATCAAGTTGTACCATTGTCAGCTGCTACCAAAGCTAAGGCAGTGGCAGAAGCATTAGGAGTGGTAGTCGAATATCATGAATTTGTGATGGGACATGAAATTAATTTAGAAATGCTGCAGGTATTGCGAAAATTTGTGATCAAGACAATTGCGGATGGTTAAGTTATCAATTTTTTACAATTGAGGAGAAAAATCAGCTAAATATTTACAAATTTCATGCCCACTAATTAGTAATATAGATTGGGTGGGATATTTTAGCTCATTTAGCTCAACTCCACCTACGGCTGAATGCGAGTGCTGCAAAAGGGAGGGGCAAGCATTATGACAACTCTAAGCGTTTCCAGAAAAGAAATTGCTGCTATGACAGCAACAGATGTAAAAGATTTGGCTACTCGTCTGGAATTGGATAATTATAGCAATGCTTTTGAGGGTTTAAATGATTGGCATTTACTGCGAGCGATCGCCTTTCAGCGTCCAGAATTAGTTGAGCCTTATATCTACCTATTAGATTTAGAACCCTACGACGAAGCATAGAAATTTTATCTAACAATTCAGAATTCTGTAAGGGTTTGGCCTTGCTAAACCCTTATATAAATCATTTTATGCAAATAATCACTACATGATTCAAACAGATCCATACAAATAGATGCAATAATAATACAGGCTTATGCCAAGCGAGCCATGATATCAGTCAACACCTAAATGATTTGTGTAGATGAATTATTTGGTATCATTAGAGAATGATATACAGTTTTTTGTATCTAATTAATTAGGAACGGTTGTCATAATGATCACAAATAATCAACAGATGGAATTACTAGATCAAGAAAATGAATTAGATGATGATTTTAATTTTGAACAAGATGATGGTGATGAAAACTTAGAACCATTTGATCCTACTAAAATTAGGGTTAAAACTAAACTTATGACAATGGATCTGCTACTCAAAAGAATCAAACATGATGAAATTGATTTGGCTCCTGAATTTCAACGCCATGCTGGTATTTGGACTAATAAAAATAAAAGTCGTTTAATTGAATCTCTTTTGATTAAGATTCCTCTTCCTGCATTTTATATAGATGCAACTAATGATGATAAATGGTTAGTAATAGATGGATTACAAAGAATTAGTACATTTAAAAAATTTATTCTTGATCAAGAACTTACATTAACTGACCTGCAATTTCTTAAAGATTTAGAGAAAAAAAAATATAATGATTTACCTCGTTCTTATCAAAGAAGAATAGAAGAAGCAGAGTTAACAGTCTGTTTAATTGAATCTGGTACTCCTTCCCAAGTTAAATATAATATTTTTCAAAGAATTAATACTGGTGGTTTACCTCTCAATAACCAAGAATTACGTCAAGCAATGAATCCTGGTAAATCTTTAAATATTCTTAAAGAATTTGCAGAATTAGTAGAGTTTAAACGGTTAATAAATCTCAGTGAAAAGAAAAAACAAAGAATGGATGATCATGAATTTATTATAGGTTTTATTGCTTTTTCATTAACATCTTATGAAAATTATCCTGTGGAGGAAGGAAGAAACGAGTTTTTAAATAAAGCTATGGACAACTTAAATAAACTAGATAATTCTCTAATAGAGGATCTTAGACAAAGTTTTATTAAATCAATGAAAGCAGCAGATCGTCTTTTTGGAAATTCTGCTTTTCGTAAATCATCAAGTTCTCCTGTGAATAAATCTCTCTTTGAAGCATGGTCAGTTACTTTAAGTAAATTAAACGTACAGGAAATTGATCTATTGATTAATCACAAGACATTATTAAAAGAAAAGTTTATTGAAAAAATGCGAACAGACAATGATTTTAATAAGTCTATTTCCCAAGCTGCTAATAGAGTTAAGTACAGATTTGAAAAAATTAATCAAATAGTTCAAGAGGTTTTATCATGCTAAGTTCTTTAACTTTAAAAAATTTTAAACCATTTGAAAACCAGTCTTTTGCATTCAAGCCATTAACATTCTTTTCTGGATTAAATAGCACTGGTAAATCGTCTTTACTGCAATCTTTATTACTGTTACGTCAATCTTATCAACAAGATTTATTAGATGATATAGGTCTGGCATTAAACGGTGATTTAGTATCTATAGGTACAGGAGAAGATGTACTTTTTAAACGAGCTAAAGAAGATTCAATCACATTTGAAGTTGGTATAAATAATAATATTCAAGGTACTTGGATTTTTGATTATGATCGTACATCAGATGTCATTCAAATATCTAATTTTTCTATTGTTGATGAAAAAATTTATAAGTCTAGTCTGTTTACAGATAAATTTCATTACTTAAAAGCAGAGAGAATAGCACCTAGAAATTATTTCCAAATGTCGGATTTTCAAGTTAGACAACATCAACAAATTGGTAGTCAAGGAGAATTTACTGCCCATTTCTTAGCTATAAATGAATATAAAAAAATTCCCCATAGTCAACTATTACATCCATCAATACAGTCTGATATTTTAAAAAGTCAAGTTGAAGCCTGGTTAGGAGAAATTAGCCCTGGAACAAGAATTGATATAGAGCTACATTCAGCAATGGATTTAGTAAATTTACAATATTCCTATGAAGATAATAATTTCTATCGTTCAACTAATGTAGGGTTTGGAATTACCTATACTTTACCAATTATTGTCGCTATATTATCTGCCGCCTCAGATACATTGATTTTATTAGAAAATCCAGAAGCTCATCTTCATCCTAGAGGACAATCTAAGATGGGAGAATTAATTGCCTTAGCAGCAAGTTGTGGTATTCAAATAATATTAGAAACTCATAGCGATCATGTTCTCAATGGTATTCGTAAAGCAGTAAGACATAATAAACTTGAGGCTGATAAAGTGCAAATTAACTACTTTGAAAGATATTTAAAAAAAGGACAACCAACAACAGAAATTATTACTCCTCGAATTTATCCAGATGGAGGGATTGATAAATGGCCTGATGGTTTTTTCGATCAAGCTGATAAAGATTTAATGGATTTACTATAAATGAGGTCTAATATAAATGAACTTTTTGATTAATGAGCTTTCTTTTATTGGACAAGCATCTAATAATTATGAAGCTGATGAATTAATGAAACATATTTTTCAAATTATTACAGAAATAAGTGTTATTCAAAATGGTGATCCGATTCAAACTCATAGTAGTTTTTCTTCTCAACAACTATCCTCTGAGTTAACTGTTAGTCAATGGATTTTTCAGAATAAAAATTCAAAAAATTCTGAACAACAAAAAATCGCTATGATTCTACTGAGACTTTTAAGTAAGGGACCTTTTGTTGATGTACAAAATTTACTCAATGATTGCAAGTGTCATTATCAGAATATAGATGTTACATCAAGTTCATTAGCTGGTGCTGCTAAACTTCAAGGAATATTAATTAGTTTACAAAATGACCCTGATTTTATTCATGAAAATATTGAGGTTGAATTTCAAGAAGGTATAACTTCTAAAGAGACTCGAATCATTAATAATTTAACTGAAATTAAACACGCTATAAAAATATGTCCTCGTTATAAGCCTTCTCCTAAACATGATCTTTTGGGTCATTGGAAAGACGCTGCTCCTATGGATTTAACAGATGAAGAAGCTCAAAAAATTTTAAATAGTTCTATATGTAGCAGTAATAACAATAGTGAAAAACGTTATGGATTTCATAAAGAAACAGATCAATTTTATGTGTTTCATTCAGATAATACTTTTGATGAACAAGGTTATCCAACCTATCATGGATTTCCAATTCCTGAAGATCAAGTCCCTAAAGAAGTATTAAATAAAATAAAGAGATAATGCTATCATTTATAAATCCCAAATCCAAAAAAGTTATTGTTGCTATATGCGGCGGTATTGCAGCTTATAAAGTTTGTGAATTGGTTTCTAGTTTGTTTAAATCTGGGGTAGAAGTGCGAGTGATTCTCACCAATTCTGCTCAAGAATTTATCAAACCTTTGACTTTTGCCACTTTATCCCGTCATCAAGCTTATACTGATGATGATTTTTGGCAACCTGTTTATTCTCGTCCCCTACATATCGAATTGGGAGAATGGGCGGATTTAATTGTGATTGCACCTTTAACTGCTAATACTTTAGCTAAGTTAGCTTATGGGATGGCAGATAATTTATTAACAAATACTGTCTTGGCTTCTACTTGTCCTGTTTTATTAGCACCAGCAATGAATACGGATATGTGGGAACAGGTAGCAGTACAAAGAAATTGGCAGCAACTATTGACAGATAAAAGATTTTATGGTATGCAAACTGGTTCTGGGTTGTTAGCGTGCGATCGCATCGGTGCAGGAAGAATGGCCGAACCAGAAGAAATATTTGTTTATATTCAATCTTTGTTGCATACCCAAGGAAAAAGAGATTTAAGCGGGAAGCGTGTTTTAATCAGTGCTGGGGGAACGAGAGAATATTTAGATCCGGTGCGGTTTATTGGCAATCCCTCAACAGGTAAAATGGGATTAGCATTAGCACAAGCAGCATTGCATAGAGGCGCAGAAGTTACATTAGTGCATTGTCCAGCGAGTTGGGATGCACCTTTAGGAGTTAAAGCAATTTCCGTAGTGAGTGCGGCTCAAATGCAGGCAGCGATGTTAAAAGAGTTAGGAAATGCAGATATAATAGTCATGTCTGCGGCGGTTGCGGATGTGAAACCGAGAGATTATAGTTTAGAGAAATTACCTAAGCGATCGCTTCCCGAAAATTTACCCCTTGCACCAGTACCCGATATAGTTGCTGAACTAGGGAAAATTAAACAACCCCAGCAATTATTAATCGGTTTTGCAGCACAAACCGGGGATATTATCACACCTGCGAAAGAGAAATTACAGAGAAAGAAATTAGATGCAATTGTAGCCAACCCTATTGATAAAATTGGCAGTGGTTTTGGGAGTGATCATAATCAAGCGGTATTTTTAGATAAAGAAGGAAGAGAAATAGAAATTCCCCCTTGTTCTAAGTTAGAAATGGCGCATTATTTGTTTGACTTTATTGTTTACAACAGGAAGCAGTAGGGGCAAACCCCCTGTGGTTGCCCTCTTGAGGCAGGAGGCAGGAGGCAGGAGGCAGGAGTCAGTAGGCAGGAGGCAGTAGGCAGGAAGCAGGGGGAAGTTAATAACCCAATGCCCAATGCCCAATGCCCAATACCCAATACCCAATACCCAATACCTAATACCCAAAGACAAGAAAATTTTTTTGATCAACCCAACACAATTGCAAAACGGCATACTATAATAGAAATATAAAGCGCATGGGGCTTTAACGGTTTCGACAGGTTGGCGAAAGCTGCTCTGTGATTCAGGTCGAGAGTGAGTCTCCTCTCGGAAATCAAAGGCTCAAACAAAAAGTAAATGCGAACAATATCGTAAGCTTTGCTCGTAAGGAAGCCCTAGTTGCTGCCTAATAGCCTCTTATAGGTCCGAGCGTCTCTGGTTTGACTCCGTTAAGGACTAGAGACCTAACCCCAACGGATGCTCCAGTAAGCGTTCTCTGGTTGGCTTGCTGGCTAAGACTAAATCAGAGCATCCTACGTTCGGGACAATGAACGATTCCCGCCTTGAGGGTCAGAAAGGCTAAACCTGTGAATGAGCGGGGGGTAAATACCCAATTTGGACATGGGTTCAATTCCCATAAGCTCCACTTAAAATAATCAACAAGTCCACTTACATATCAAAATGTAAGTGGATTTTGTTTTTGAGGTTTAAGTAAGTGGGTGTTAAAAATTTTTTCTGTTTCTTGTAGGGGCGAAGCATTCGGGTGATAACCTATCGCTGAAACCAGTTCATATTCTGTCCGAATGCTTCGCCCTTACGATTAATGAATCGGTGTTCTAGTTAGGGGTTGCTGAGAAAGTCTTTCCGTGAGGGCATAGGAGTCAGGAGTCAGGAGTCAGGAGTCAGGAGTCAGGAGGAGATTTGAAAATTTCTTTGCCATCTCTTGAAATCCCCAAA
>NZ_JAQMTI010000053.1:0-3909 GCF_028329225.1 Sphaerospermopsis kisseleviana CS-549
AAATTTCTTTGCCATCTCTTGAAATCCCAAAAAATGCACACTTTTTCCGGTATACCCTTCAAAACCCTTGCACTAATTTCTGTGTTTATCAGCCTCTAACCTTTGATATATCAAGGTTTTAGGTTTATTCAGCAAACCCTAAATAAGCAAGTGTTAAAAATGCCCAGATTTTTTTCAAATAGGCAAAATCCGGTCAATAAAAATATATAATTTCTAGAACCCAAGCCGATGATGGGATTTGAACCCACGGCCTGCTGATTACGAATCAGCTGCACTACCACTGTGCTACATCGGCATAAACCATCTAAAATTATAGCATAATTCTTAAAAAAATGGTAGACCCAAATCTCAAAAATCGCTTAAAAGCCGAAATGGCCTCACCCTATCGGGGTTTAAGGCAGTTTATTTATCTTGGCGTTGGTGCTTCTGGTTTTATCGGTGCATTTGTATTTTTCTTTCAACTACTTGCAGGTAAAAATCTTGATACCACCTTACCCAACTTTGCCCTACAAATAGGAATAGTTGCCCTGATGGTATTTCTGTGGAGATGGGAACAGCGACGCTCCAAAGAGGTAGGAGTCAGGAGTCAGAAGTCAGGAGTCAGGAGAAGAAATTAGGAAGAAAAATTTTCGGCGAATATAAAAGGACTTTTTCAGCAACCCCTGTGTAGACGTGATTTCTAATCAACCAAGTTGGACTTTTCAAACATCCTCTGAGATAGATCCCTGACTGCTTGGAAAAGTCAAGGATCTGGGTATTGGGTTTGATTGAATTTGTGAAAGTTACTGTGCTGTCACCAAATAAGCAGAAGAAATTGGCTGCGCCCTACCAATAGCCACAAGTGCCTGATATACAAAAGCAGCTATTTCCGCCCTAGTTGCCTGACGATTAGGATCAAGTTTTTGCACTGTCGGATAATTCACCACCAATTGTCTCACAGTAGCAGCGGCCACAGGTCCAATGGCATAATTAGGAATTTGAGCAGCATCCGTGTAAACGCTGACAATATTGTTATTGTTAGCAGTGAAATTCAACCCGTTGGCTAAAGCCACTAAAGCCTGAACTCTAGGAATTTGTTGCTGTGGTTTAAAAGTACCATCAGGATAACCAGCCACAAATGCACTCTTGTAAGCTTCTTGAATTGCATTATAAGCCCAAAAATTGCTTTGCACATCCTTAAACTGAACAGCTTGACGTTTAACAGCAGGTGTCAAAGCTTTAGTGATAATAGTCGCAAATTGGGCGCGAGTGACAGGTTCATTAGGTCTAAAAGTGCCATCGGGAAAACCTGCAATAATATTTTGGGCAGCTAAAGCTTCAATATAAGATTTTGCCCAATAACCTGTGGGAACATCTTTAAATGCTGTAGCACCTGTACTACCACCATTATCAGCAGGAGGAGTAACAGTTGCAGCTACAAAATCTACAGCGCCCACAATTCGCTTTTGATCAATATCATTGCCAACAGCAAGAATGCGGTTAGTTCTAGTGGCATTATTCAAATCGTGACGAGCGTTATTACGAATCAGATTACCCCCAGGACTGTCATTAGTACCAAGGTTGGGAAGGGCATTGATAGTGGCAACAATACCATCCCGCTTATTGTTCTGAATCACATTCTGACGCAGTATGGGTTTGGCAGATTCAGAGATAAACAGGCCATCTTGGTTTTGACGAATTTGGTTGCCTTCTACCAAAGGTGTAGAATTTCCACCAATAGCCAAACCAAAACCAGTATCTTCAAAGGTGTTATTTCTAATTTCACCTTGAGCAGAACGGGCAAAAGAAACCCCATTACCTCCATTTTTGAAAAAGATGTTATTTTCAATTTTGGGATTGCCTGTACCTGTAACAAAAACCCCTTCTCTGACACTGTTGGTAAAAGTATTGTTTTTAATAGTGGGATTGCTTGATTCTACCCAAACAGCAGTACCTCGTTGATTGGGATTAGTCACAGTTAAGCCAGCAATGGTGGTATTATTTTCTGCGAGGATTGTTATATCCTGTCTAGCAAAAGTACGACTGGTGTAAAACCCACCACCTGTAATTATTGTTCCTTGACCTTTGGCAGATTCATTACCCAGAAGCATTACTCCTGGTTTAAGTAATAAAGGGAAAGTTTCTCCTGTGTCTCTGGTATAGTTACCAGGAGCAAGTTGAATCACTGTGTTTGCTTGCGCCTGGGAAAGAGCAAAGGTAATAGTTTTGTAAGGTGTTGCTGCACTCACACCAGCACCGGCACGATCTTGACCAGTTACCGGATTAACATAAATGACTGTAGCACTGGCTGGAATTTGGGCAATCAAAGTTTGAGTAGAACCAGCGTTTACCTGACTGGGTAGCAATGTTGAACTACCAGCAATAACTAACAAAGCAGTCAAACTGCTGCCTAAAGATAAACGAGAAATGTGAAAACCCTTAGATTTCATATTTTTGATATACTTGCTTACGGTACTTTTAAGACAGTCTAAGGTAACAGCGTCGCACTGTAAAACCTATGCAAAAATATACTCGATAATCAACAGTGATTCTGGGTAAAGTTGGAAATCGGATACGATCTATATTGGGTATTGAACAAATTATTTTTTCTTAGGATAGGTCGAATTACGTTGCTTAGGTATTTCTCCTCGCAATTGTAATCTACCATTAGTAATAATTCGTAACATTTCCTGAAGATCCTGTTCGATATTTTCTAGAACATGATCGGCATATTGATCAGCACCATCTTCAATTTCTTGAGCTTGAGCGATCGCATTTTGGCGCATTTCCTCTAACTCTTGCATACAAGCACGTTTTTTGCGTTCAATTTCTGCCAGAGTATCTTGCATCATTGCGTCACACTCTTGCTGCACTTTGCGACGCAGTTGTTCAGTTTCCCTTTCTGCTTGTCTGATAATATCGCTATCAGCCAGAATTTGCGCTCTTTTAGCCTGTGCTGCTTCTACCACCTGCTGTCCGTACTCCTCCGCTTCCAGCATGATTTCCTCCTTGTTTTGAAGGAGTTCTGCTGCTGCCTGAAACACCGACGGTAAAGAAACACGCACAAAATCAAGCTGTTCTAGAACCTTATCTTCATCTATCAGCGTGCGTCCAGTCAAAGGAATTTGCAAACCAGCAAGAATCATATCCTCTAAACGGTTAAGTTCTTGGAGAATATCTACACCTCCTTGTCCGTTGGGGTTTTCTTGAGGTGGGACATTTTTTCCGTTGTGGTTGGGTTCAGGTTTGGAGAGTTTTGGTTGTAGCATTGGTATATATCCAGGGCAATGTGTGGGGGAACAAGATGATCGACAGAGCCACCAAACTTTGCAATCTCTTTTACCACACTACTACTTAAAAAACTATACTCGTTTGAGGTGGCCAGAAAAACTGTTTCCATCTGAGTGGAAAGTGTTTTATTAGTGTGAGCCATTTGTAGCTCAATCTCAAAATCGGAAACTGCTCGTAAACCACGTAACAAAACTTGTGCTTGTCGCATTTGGGCATAGTTAACGGTAAGTCCATCAAAACTGTCTACCTCCACATTCGGTAAATGTTTTGTAGCCAGACGAATTTGTTCTATCCGTTGTTGCACCGGAAAAAGTGGTATTTTGTTAGGATTTCGCAATACAGCCACTATTACCCCATCAAACAGCCGACTACCGCGCTGAATGATATCAAGGTGTCCCAATGTAATAGGGTCAAAGCTCCCCGGATAAATAGCAATCATTTATATAAATTAAACAGCTTTAGGTAATTATAGCGACATACAGGGAATAGGGAATAGGGAATAGGGAATTGGGAATTGGGAATTGGGAATTGGGAATAGCTGATTAGAAAACATAAAAGTGATTACCCAGTCACCAGTCCCCAGTCAACAGTCCCCAGTCAACAGTCCCCAGTCACCAGTCCCCAGTCCCCAGTCACCAG